>JALRGZ010000157.1 GCA_023253295.1 Flavobacterium sp. | reverse complement strand
TCTCCATTCCCGGCTGAAGTAGCTTCTGCTTCAACAATAGCTAATTCTTTTGGAGCTGGTTCCACACTTACTTATGCTGATAATGGAGCTACTTTCAACAATCCAAACGGATTAGTGGCCAGAATTCACATGTTTGATACTCAGTTAAACAATATGGGGAATTTTATGAACGACTTACGTTTGACTAAAAAATTTGATAAAGTAGGAGTTACTGCAGGATTATTTAAATCAATGCAAAACATCTCTATGTCATGGTTATGGAATTCTTACCTACAGGAAGTATCCGATAACAATCCACGTCTAATTGATGTAAAAAACGTTAGCGGAGCATTACTTTCAGAAAATGGATTATACGCTTACGGAACACCAGCTTGGGGAAATTTAGCCAGAAACTATGATACACAATACAACGTATCAGCACCTTATGTAAACATCTCTATTGATGCAACAGACAAATTATCACTTGAAGGAGGTTTACGTTATGACAAAGGAAAAGTAACAGGATCTTTTGCAGGAGGCACAACTACCGCTTATGACATCAACAATGACGGAGTTATTTCAACACCTGAGCAAAATGTATATGCTGTGGATAATGTTAATGCTACTCCAGTAAATTATAACTACGATTATTATTCATACACATTAGGAGCTAACTTTTTAATTAACAATGGACAATCAGTATTTGCCCGTTTCAGTAGAGGAGCTTCAGCAAAAGCAGACAGAATTTTATTCAATGGTGATTTGGATTATTTAAACGGAGATAAAATTAACGCTTTGGATTTCTTACAACAAGCTGAAATTGGATACAAACAAAAATTCAGTAAAGGGTATTTCTACGCTACAGCATTCCACTCTAAAACTGATGAACAAGGTGGTTTTGAGGCTACATCTAACAGCATTATTCAAAATAACTACAAATCACTCGGTTTAGAATTAGAAACATCTTATGATGTAGTAGACAATTTTAACATGAGAGGTTCATTGACTTATACAAAAGCCGAAATTACTTCTGGAGCTAATGATGGTAACCAACCTAGAAGACAACCAAAATTAATGTATAGCGTGATTCCAACCTATAAATTCATGGATAACAAAAATACTCTTGGTTTGAGTTTCATTGGTCAATCAAAAGCTTACGCACAAGATTCAAATCAATTAGTAATGAATGGTTATGTAATCGTAAATGGTTTTGTTGAAGTTGGTATCGCTAAAGGATTATCTTTAAATGTTTCAGGAAACAACTTGTTCAATACACTAGCTATCACTGAAGCTGAAGAAGGAAGTATCACTGAAAACACGGTAAACTATGTAAGAGCAAGATCTTTAACAGGAAGATCAATCTCAATGTGTTTAGCTTATAAATTCTAAAATAGATTTTTTTCATAAATAGTTGGTTAGTATCAATTCCTGTACTTTTATAGTGCAGGAATTGATTTAAAAATCTAAAAAATACGATTATGGCACTCCTAAAACCTAAACTTAGCTTTTGGCAAATTATCAATATGAATGTCGGTTTTTTTGGCATCCAATACAGTTTTGGCTTGCAACAAAGTGCTGTAAATCCTATTTATGATTTTCTTCATGCTAGTCCGGATCAGATTCCAATTCTGAATTTAGCCGGACCATTAACGGGATTATTAATCCAACCTATTATTGGTGCTATGAGTGATAAAACCTGGCATCCAAAATGGGGACGAAGAAAACCATACTTTTTCATAGGTGCAATTATTTGTAGTATTGCCTTATTCCTTTTTCCTTTTAGTAGTTCGCTATGGATGGCCGCCGGTTTACTTTGGATTTTAGATGTGGGAAATAACACTGCGATGGAACCTTATCGTGCTTTTATTGCCGACACCCTTAATGAAGACCAACAACCTGTAGGATTCCAAGCACAGAGCTTTTTTACAGGATTTGGACAGTTCTTATCTTATATTTCGTTATTTCTCTTCCCAATTGTTTTTGTAGGTTATACAGGAGAATTACCTAACTGGATTTATGCTTCGTTTTTCTTAGGAGCTGTACTTTCAGTGACTTCTATTTGGTGGAGTATGAAAAAAACAGCTGAAATTCCACCTACTGCGGAAGAAATTGAAATCATGAAAGCAGAGCCTTTAAATCTGTTTTCACCATTTATTGATATCTATCATGCGGTGTTGGAAATGCCTAAGGTAATGTGGCAACTTTTTTTAGTGTATTTATTTCAATGGTATGCCTTAATGTGCTTCTGGCAAAACAACTCTAAAAGCATTGGTTTATCCGTTTGGGATGTAACCCCAGCCAACAAAGAAGGTTATGAAAAAGCAGTAGAATGGATGGGATTGATAGGTGCTTTTGGTTTCATCGTTACTTTCTCAGTGGCTTTTTATCTTGCCAAATTAGCCAAGAAATACAGCCCTAAAATGGTTCATTTTATCTGTCTGTTATTTGGAGCTACTTCCTTTATTTTCTTTCCAATGATACAAAACCAATTCTTGTTTTTTGCAGTTATCATCGGTTACGGAATTGCCTGGGCAAGTATGATGGGAATCCCCTATCTGATTGTAGTTAGCAACATTCCTAAAGAACGTTACGGCGTTTATATGGGAATCATCAACATGATGATTGTGATTCCAATGATATTCCAAAACATTTCGTTTGGATATATCTTAAAACATTTTTTAAACAATGACCCTCGTCAAGCCATCACATTTGCCGGAGGTTTATTAATACTAGCTTCTTTAAGCACCTTATTAATCAAAGCACACAAAACAACATAATTATAAAAATGAATACTTCTATCTGCTATAATAAAGCCATCGAATTACTTCAAAAATCATCTTCTTCTGAAGGATTTTTGGCAAGTGCACAAAACATTTCCAACTATAAAAGAGTTTGGGCTAGAGATGGTGTGATTTGTGGATTGGCAGCTTTGGCATCCGAAAAAGAAGATTTAATCGAAACATTCAAAAAAACGCTGGAAACCCTTGCTAATAATCAGCATCACAATGGTACTATACCTTCCAATGTAATGAATGATGGCAATACTACTGAAGTGAGTTATGGCGGTTTAGCAGGAAGAGTGGATGCAGTAACCTGGTTTATTATTGGAATTTGCCAATATGCATTTTATAAAAAAGACGCTGCTTTTGTAACCAAATATCAATCAAATATTGAAAAATGCCTTCAGTTAATGGAAGCTTGGGAATTTAACAACAAACACCTGATGTACGTTCCCTTATCCGGAAACTGGGCTGATGAATACATTACAGATGGCTACGTTTTGTATGACCAATTACTACGCATCTGGGCTTTAAAAAGCTACAATTACTTTGTAAAGGATGATGTAATTTCGAATAAAATTAAAAATATCACACAACAAATAGAATCCAATTTCATTCCTGATTCCACAGGCGAGAAATACCACGAAAGAACATACAATGAATTAGTAATTACAAATTACATGCCTTGTTCTTTCTCGCCTGCAGGATACAAAACACCATTTGATGCTTTTGCCCATTCTTTGGCATTGTTATTAAATATTGGTTCGAATGAATTTCAGGAATCCATTATCCAACATGCTGAAAATACCAGAACACAAACAGAATTAGCCTTACTTCCTGCTTTTTGGCCACCTATAAAGGAATCTGACGAAGATTGGAATTTATTGAAAAATAATTTCAAATACGAATTTAGAAATTACCCAAATGAGTTTCATAACGGAGGTAGCTGGCCTATGGTGAATGGATTTTACGGATTGGCTTTGATAGCCAAACAAAAGAATGAAAATGCAAAAAATCTTTTAGACGCTATAAATGAAGCGAATGCAAAAGAAGATTTTAGCTTCTATGAAAACTTTAATACTGAAACAACAGCAGTAAACGGAGTAGCTTTTTGTACCTGGAGTGGGGCGGCTACGGTGATGCTCAATCAAGGAATTTCGGCCAATTTCAAATTATTGATTTAAAATGAAAAAAACAATCGACATCATATGCATTGGAGAAATACTCATTGACTACATTGGAAATGAGTTAAATACTCCTATCTCCAAAATAGAAAATTACAATCGTTTTCTGGGTGGTTCCCCAACCAATGTTGCTATTTACAGCGCCAAATTGGGATTACAAACCACCTTGGTAGCGAGTTGTGGCAATGACGGATTAGGACATTTTATGATTGAAAAATTAAAAGAAAACAATGTCAATACAGCACAAATAAGCGAACTCAACAGCTATCCTACTTCGGTAATTTTTGTATCTAAATCGAGTGCAACGCCTGAATTCATTCCATACAGACAGGCCGATTTTCATATTGAAGAAACTCAAATTCCGGATAGCCTTTTGGAAGAAGCGAAAATTTTTCACACCACCTGTTTCGCTTTAAGCAAAAATCCGGCACGCGAAACCATTTTGAATAAAGCCAAAAAAGCCCATCAATTGGGATTGCAAACCAGTATCGACCTGAATTATTCCGATAAAATATGGCCTGACCGTGAAGAAGCAATGGAAGCTATCAAAGAATATTTGGCCACAAAACCATTAGTAAAATTAAGTGATGATGATTGTATCAGATTGTTCAATGAAACCAAATCAGACGAATATATCATTGATTTTTTTCAGCAATTAGGAGCTTCAACTATTTGTTTAACCAAAGGAAAAGATGGTGTGGTGCTATGGGATTCC
>JALRGZ010000092.1 GCA_023253295.1 Flavobacterium sp. | reverse complement strand
AAATTGCTGCTGTAAAAGCACCTGGATTTGGAGACAGAAGAAAAGCAATGTTAGAAGATATCGCTATCTTAACAGGTGGAACTGTAATCTCTGAAGAAAGAGGATACACTCTTGAAAACACAACTATCGAAATGTTGGGTAACGCAAAAAGAGTTTCTATCGACAAAGACAACACAACTGTTGTAAGTGGTTCTGGTGACGCAGAAATGATCAAAAACCGTGTGAACCAAATCAAAGGTCAAATGGAAGTAACTACTTCTGACTACGATAAAGAAAAATTACAAGAGCGTTTAGCTAAATTAGCTGGTGGAGTTGCTGTACTTTATGTAGGAGCTGCTTCTGAAGTAGAAATGAAAGAGAAAAAAGACCGTGTGGATGATGCTTTACACGCAACTCGTGCTGCTGTAGAAGAAGGTATTGTTGCTGGTGGTGGTGTAGCTCTTTTAAGAGCTAAATCGGTATTAAGCACTCTTGTTGCTGACAATGCTGACGAAGCTACCGGAATCCAAATCGTTTCTCGTGCTATCGAAGCTCCATTAAGAACAATTGTTGAGAATGCTGGTCTTGAAGGTTCAGTAGTTGTAGCTAAAGTAGCCGAAGGAAAAGGTGACTTTGGATACAACGCTAAAACTAACGAATACGTTGACATGCTAAAAGCAGGTATCATCGATCCTAAGAAAGTAACTCGTGTAGCATTAGAAAATGCAGCATCAGTTTCAGGAATGATTTTAACGACCGAGTGCGCTTTAATCGACGTTAAAGAAGAAAATGCCGGTGGCGGAATGCCAATGGGCGGAGGAATGCCAGGTATGATGTAATCCTTAAATTCTATTGAATAAAAAAATGTCCCGTTAATTTCGGGACATTTTTTTTATACATAATTAACTAAAAAAATTATTCTTCAGTTGATTTTGGCTTTTTAGTCAGTTTCAAAATTACGGGTGACAAGGTTACAACAACTAATCCAATCACAATTAGTTCAATATGTTCTTTTAAATCAATCCCAAATTTTTCAAGCAAAAACCCATATAAATAATGTCCTGAAAAGATTAAAGTAAACGACCAAAGAAAAGAACTTACGACATTAAAAAACATAAACTTTTTTCTCTCCATTGTAACAATTCCGGCTACAATTGGGGCAAATGTTCGAAAAATAGGCAAAAATCTGGCAAAAATAATTGCTCTCCCCCCATGTCTTTCAAAAAAATCTTTTGACTGAATTAAATATTGCTTTTTAAACCAAAAACTATCTTCACGATTATACAGATAATAACCACTTTTAGCACCAAACCAATAACCTACAATATTCCCTAAAATACCCGCAAAACCAACTAATGTAGAAAGTAAAGCAACATTGATAAAATCACTATCAATCATCAATATATTTTCTATTAATTCTCTATTGTAAATACCTGCTAAAAAAAGCAAACTATCTCCTGGCAAAAAAAATCCTGCAAACAAACCTGTTTCCGCAAAAACAATAAACAATACGATAAAGATCCCCAGTTTTATCCCATTTACATCAAAATGAATATAAAAAAGAGGGTCTATTAAATTCTTCCAATCAAAATTATTCATTCCTACGGATTTAATTCAAAATATTTCGAGCGTGAAAGTAAGAATAAATTATATGAACCACAATTTAATCCATTCTTTTAAAGTTTAATTAACGATAAAAAACAGGCTTTTTTTATAAAACCGAAATGATTTTATTTTTTCTAAAAATGAAACTCCTGCCCCATCAAAGGAACAGCACAATTAAATCCGAAAATTTCTCTCATTTTAATACGTAGTTCATCGGTTGCTTTAGACTCACCATGAACTAAAAACACCTTATGCGGTCTATTTTTTAATTCAGATAACCAATTAATTAAATCAGCCTGATCACCGTGTGCAGAAAGTCCATTAATCTCAATAATTTTAGCTCTAACGGTATAATAAGAACCAAATATTTTAATCGCCTTTGCACCTTCAATTAATTTTCTGCCTCTGGTTCCTTCTGCCTGAAAACCCACAATGAGAATTGTAGTTTCAGGTAATCCAATATAATTTTCCAAATAACCTAAAACCCTTCCTCCGGTAATCATTCCGCTAGCAGCAATAACCACTTTAGCTCCCTTATTATTAATTGCAGCTAAAGTTTCCTGATAATCAGAGTTTATAACAAACATTTTACTCATTTCCTGACAATCTGTAAGACTTAATTTATGCCATTTGGTATTATTAAAAAAAACATCAAAAGCACCTACACCCATAGGCGAATCAACTATATAAGGTATATTTGGAATTCTTCTCTCTTTTTTTAACTCCCAAAGCAAAAACATGATACTTTGAGCACGTTCTACAGCAAAACTTGGAATAATTACTGTCCCTCCTTTTTCATAGGTTTCATTAATGTATTTTTCTAATTCTAATTTAGGATCCGTATCAGGATGCTGTCTATCACCATAAGTACTTTCTAAAAAAACTAAATCGGCTTTCTGAGGCTTTATAGGCGGAAACAATAACACATCATTATCCCTGCCAATATCACCGGAAAAAACAAGATTCTTCCCTTCTAACTGAACATTTATACTGCATGCACCGATAATGTGCCCCGCTAAAAAAAAGCTTACTGCAATACCATTGCCTAAATTTATTAATGTATCAGGTTGAACCACTGTTAAAAGAGGAAATACTTTTTTAGCTAATTCCACTGTATATAAAGGCTGGGCTACATGATGCTTAGAAGTATTCTCCTGATTTGCTTTTATGGCATCTTCTTCCTGAATTTTAGCACTATCAATTAATATCAGTTTTGTAATTTCCAGAGTTGGTGCAGTACAATATATTTTCCCCTCAAAACCTTGCTCCACGAGTTTTGGTAACCAGCCACAATGATCCAGATGACCATGGGTTAACAATACATAATCAATAGTTGATGCTAAGACCGGAAGCGGATCCCAATTCAATTCACGCAAAGGCTTTATTCCCTGAAACATTCCACAATCAATCAGAAAACGAACACCTTCATTAGTTTCCACTAAAGTTTTAGATCCGGTTACTGTTCCGGCTGCCCCAATAAATTTAATTTTCATATTGCTTTTTTTCAATTAATTACATTTACATAATTCAGCAACCTCTTTTAGTACATTTTTAATCCTTCCAGAACTGATTCCTATTTCTTTTAAATCAACTCTATTATCTACTAATTCTTTAACCAAAATCACATCTAACAACAATAATTTCTCTTTTTCAGCCTTGGTCAAAGTCGTCAAACAAGTTACAGGATACAAACAATCATGATTATTTCTGGATTTCAAACTTCGCTTTTCAGGATAATCCCAACTCAACAAATTAATTCCGGAACATTCGGCAAAAGCAATTGCATCAGCTGTAAAACGAGTATTGGTAACAATCCAGCAATTATTAATTTTCTCTTTATTTGAAAAAAGAGTATAATTATTCTCCCTCAAATCATTAAATCTGGAAAAAACATACAAAGGCACTTTCACATCTGAAGCGGCCTCTCGCCCACCATGAAATTTACATTCAACCATCGAAATAACATTATTTTTCTTTATCAAAATATCAATTTCATGCATCACACAATTCCCCTGCAAAACAATATTAGTCTTGGTTTCATATTTTTCCGCCTCAAAAAGACGGGCAATATATCGCTCAAAATAAAAACCTTCCGGTCCCAACATTTCTATTGCTGCTCTCAAATTATAGCGAGCAGCATGCGAATTGGTATGTTTTTTTAATAACGAAAAAGCTTTTTTGTAGATGTTTTTAGTCGAAATTCCCTCATAGATTTCCTTGGTAATTTCTTTCATAATAACTTCTGCCGTATAAGCATCAGCACCCGATTTTATAAGAGATTCAGTAAGTTTTTCAGGATTAAAATTTACAACTGCACCGGAATGTTTTACAATTTTCATATCACTTTAATTACTAATTATCGAATGTAATAGTCTATTAAAGTTACAAAAAAATCTTAGGAATTTCGCTTTTGAAAATAAAATGCAGGAATAAATAACAAAACAAAAATGGGTTGAATGAGAAATCTTCGAAGATAGAATAACGCTAAATTATTATGCGATTCATAAATAGAAATTAGTACGAAAAAAGCCGTCAGCAAAACAACAAATGCAATACCATATAAAACAAAAGAAAACTGAATCATCATCCAATCTTTAAAAATAACATAAAGCATCGCTAATGAAAGAATCATATTCAGTCCGTATCTAAATACTAAATGCAAAACCAATCTAAAAGCGTCAAATTCAGGCAAAGGCATTTGATTAAAATCTCCTTTAAAATAATTCAAAAAAGGGTCATAAAACAGGGCATTCTCATAAAAACGAATCAACACAAAACAAAGAAACAACAAAGCTACTTTAAAAATCCTTGAACCTTGTATGAAAAACTTATTTAGCATACTTCGAGAATTTATTTACCCAAATTACCCATAAAACAAAAACCACTCCGTAAATAAACAACGGAAAAACAATTTCATGTAACACCGCTTCATGTTTAGGATACCAATACAAAGCAGAACACAATAAAGCAATACGAACTACATTTAAAATGTAAACAATAACACTTCCTAAAAAAATAAACCACAAGGTCGGTTTCAACTTTCCTGAAAAAGCAAATACAAAAGCTATAAATAAAATAATCACACTAACCGCATTACAACCCTCTATCAACCTGGCAATTGATTGATGATTATAATTTAAAACAATAAAAGAAGCATTAGAAATTTCCTGAATTTGAAAATCCACCTGAAACAAATGCAATAAACTTTCAGTATTTATAGCTACAAACTTTGTTATCCCATCAACGGATTCATTATTATCAAATTGCGACAGATACACCTGATAAAGCAAAGTCAAAACCAAATAGCTTAGAAAAAATTTTGCCAGGAAAATTAAAAAAGGGCGATATAGTATAAGGTATTTTTTCAAGTGTTTGGTTTTTTCCAAATTTATAAAAATATAATCATCCTTTTCTCATCAATGAAATTTATCATTGTAATACAAAACTGTCATACATTTCGTTATATTTGAAAAAATTATAACAAAAAATGAAAACTAACTTATTAACTATTACTTTTCTTTTTACAATTATTGCGAGCTATTCACAGATAATTGAACCTACACGTTTCAACCTTGATTCTTTAGGCTACCCTACCAACAACAAAGATTACAAATATATCAGAGTCGTCGAAAATTATAAAAACCAACCTAATCTCTTCATTTTTACAGAATACTATAAATCTGGTAAAGTAAAAATGAAAGCGATTTCAACTAATAAAGACGAACCTAAATTTGAAGGTCCAAAAATTGAATATTATGAAAATGGAAATAAAAAAAGAGAAACTGAATACATCAAAAACCAAATTAATGGAAAACAAATAGAATGGTATGATAATCAAAAACAAAAGTTTGAAAAAAACATACAAACTGATTTAAAATCTTTAAAACAAACAATTCAAATCATCCAATATTGGAATGAAAACAATGAACAAAAAGTAGTTGACGGAAATGGATTTTATGAAGAAAGCACAAACGGTACAACCGAAAAAGGAGAAATAAAAAACGGTAAAAAACATGGGGCTTGGACAGGAAGTGTAAAATCGACAAAATCAACTTTTACAGAAACCTATGAAAACGGAGAATTTATTTCAGGAATCAGTATCGATAATAATAACATCGAACACCCTTATGAAGCACTTTTCAAAAAGCCAGAACCTAAAGAAGGCATGATGGCATTTTACCAATTTGTTGGGAAAAATTACAAAACACCAAGAGGAGTACAATCTAAACCAGGAGAAAAACCAAAATTAATTGCTAAATTTAATGTTGACACTGAGGGAAAAATTGTGGACATCAAAATAATTAAAGACCTCGGATATGGTACTGGTGAAGAAGCAATTAGAGTTTTAAACAAAGCTCCAAATTGGAACCCTGGTATTTACAAAGGAATTCCATCAAAAGTATCTTATACTTTACCTATAGTTATCCAAAGCCCAGCTTATTAATATCATTTTTAAAAACAACAGCATATTTGGTAAAAATTGATACAAAAACACAAAATTTAATTTTAAAAAATCAGTTAAAGAAGATAATTTATTTAAACATAAACCTTATAACATTTTTTATACATACTTTAAAATACTTTTGCAAAAACTTTAAAACTAAAAAATGAATTTCTCAAAACTACATCCTAATGTAACTTCAATTATTGAAAACAAAACGCTTAAAAAAGACGAAAAACTTTTAGCTATATGCGAATTACTAAATCAAAATGTGTCGTATTACAACTGGGTAGGATTTTATTTTGCTAACCACGAAACCCAAACCTTGCATCTTGGTCCTTATGTAGGCGCTCCAACAGATCATACGGTTATTCCTTTTGGAAAAGGCATCTGTGGTCAAGTTGCGGTTTCTAACAATAACTTTGTGGTTCCAGATGTATCCGCTCAGGATAATTATATTGCCTGTAGTTTTACAGTAAAATCAGAAATTGTGGTGCCTTTATTCGTAAATGGAATAAACATTGGGCAAATTGACATTGACAGTCATGAAATCGACCCGTTTTCATCAGAAGACGAACGTTTTTTAGAATTTGTAAACCAAGAAGTAGCTAAATTATTTTAAATAGTTAAATAAACAACATCAAATATTGCCATTCCAAAATAAAGTATTCCCATACAACTCTCAGATGGCAATAGATAAGTTTGGAGAAGACCATATCAAAGAGAGATACGATGTGTGTGTGCAGATGTTCTTGGATTTCTATCGTGACTCCTCCCCTGCCCTAACTCCTATTGCAATGGAGTTAGTTGTAGGCGACGCTGAACTTGGGGTAGGGGGTATGGTGGATGGATTGTTTTGGAATGAGAAGTTACAAGAGTATCAGATTTGGGACTACAAAACTAACAAGCAGATACGAATGAAGTCAGAGTATCGCAAGCGATTTAAAGCACCGATATCATTCATAGAAGAATGTGAGTACGAGGCTTATTCGCTTCAGTTAAATCTCTATAAGTATATCATAGAGAAG
>JALRGZ010000322.1 GCA_023253295.1 Flavobacterium sp. | reverse complement strand
CGAAGCACAAAAATATTTACAAACCAAAGAATCCAGCAAAGACTATAACTTCAAAGAAATCGTTTTTAAAGAAGTCTATCCTCTTTATGGACAAATTGATATAAATGGTTCTTCTGAACACAGAAACAATACCGTAAAAGAGGATTTAAAACATCAGTTAAAAAGCATATTAGGTATTTTTGAAAAATCAAAATCTATTCATAAAATCCCATTATTAGAACAACGAAAATTTGAATTACAGTCTTTCTATACTGAACTTGAAAAAGAATTAAAAGCCGATACGGAACAGCAAATTCAAACCTATATCGAAAAAGAGATTCATCCTCTATTAAATAATGCAATTATCAATAAAGATGATCAGTTACTTATTGAAGCCTACTTTGATAATCTGGATTCTAAAACCGGACTTTTCTATCATGCCCGCAAACAGTTTGATGAAGCAATGGCTATTATCAACAAAAAAATGGCAGATGTTTTAGACCACGAACAAAATGAAGCTCAAAGTATTTTTCCTCATTATTACGAACGATTTAAAACTGATGGTGTGGAGCACAATTTGTATATTGGTGCTTCAATCACTCCCAAACAATCTTTTGATTTAATGTATTTAAGCAATCTGAGATTGTGGCAATTACAAACCTTATGCAAAATGGAATTAGAACACCATCGCTTAAAAAAAGTATTACCTTATACTTTAGATGTCAGCTCTTTAATTTTGGTTTTCAGTTCTCCTATTTCAATCCGATTCAGAATGGATGAAAAGCGTTTTGATGTTGACGGTACTTACAATGCCCGCTATGAAGTAGTTAAAAAACGTATTGACAAAGCCAATATAAAAGGCACAAAAGAAAGAATTACACAAAAAGAGAAAATCACTATTGTGTATTCACATCAATATGAAGAAACTGAATATTTAAAGTACATCAAATTTCTTCAATTCAAAAGTATATTAGAACCCGAAATTGAACAATTTGAAGTCGAAGAACTTCAAGGAGTCTATGGTTTAAAAGCTATCCGAATCAAAGTGATGAATACCAATGAAAATTTAGAAACAAATTATACTTATAAAGAACTTTTAAGTTCTTTACACTAAACTCTGGTAGATTGAAAAGCAATAAAAAAAGCTAAAAATGAAATAATAATCCCGGCCATAAAAATATTATAAGTAATACGGAGTAATTTGTATTTCTTTTCTAAAACAATTCCCAGGAAATACAAATCCTTAATCATAGAATTGTACAAATAGGTATTATCATTCATCATTTCGTTTACCGCCCATTCGTATTCGTCTAAAGGCATTTTGTAAAAATTACCAAAAAACAATAAGTTGACTTTTCTGTCTTCGATGTCTTTTCGGGTAAAAGTACCGCTGGTTACTTTAGGCCTTGTGGAAAGAATAGCAAAAACGATACAAATTACACTAAACATCAACAAGATGAAAGTTGGAATAACCAAATGTGCATTGCTGGGACTATCTAGTTTAGGAATGATGGAAGAAAGTGCTATAGAAATAATAATGGCATTAACTGACAACAAAATGTTAGCTTTACTATCGGCAATACCGCTCAATCGGGTGTGATTACTCAAAGTAACTCTGAACAACGTATCAATTCCACGGTCTGGCTTAGACGTTTTAACAGACTTAATATCTTTACTTTTCTTTACTTTTTTAGGAGCTTTACCTTCTTCCATTTTATTGATATTTTCTCGAATTAGGTTGATATTTTTCTCTTTCAGCGGCTGCCAATTAGCTATTGCATAATCGGTATAATATTGATGACATTGAGTAAGTACATTTAAATTTTCTTTGGCCCACTCTAAATCAGAAGCTTGTTTATGCTTCACACTTTCCCATTCCCCTCTTAAAAGTTCGCAACGTTCACAATAATTAGTTAGGGTAAAATGATAAAAATCGGCATCTTTTATAATTTTTTCTAAAGTATTTTGCGGAATATAATGATACTTTGTAGCTAATATCAGCCCCTTAACTTCCTCTATATACTCGGGAGATTTTCCTTCTTTAGCTAAATAATCAGAAGCGATTAGCACACTGTTTTCTTCATGATTTTCAAAGCCTTGTACATAACCTGTATCATGAAACCAAGCCGCCACAATCAATACTTCTTCATCAAACGAACTTAGTTTTTCCTGCTCCGAAAGTGTCTTTACCGCCTTAACCACCTCAAAAGTATGGTTAAAATTATGATAGATAAATGAGCCAGAAAGTCTATCTTTGAGTAGATTATAAACAAAATTTTGTACTTGCTCTAAAAAGTTCATGTGTAATTTTTTATCCTACTAAATTATGAAATTGTTTTCGGTTATGCGATTCTTAAAAATTAAAATATTCATTCTCTTTTCCGTTACGCTGTTTTTGACCTTTTCTTGTTCTACATATCATACGCAATTTGGAAAAAATTCGAAAAAGAATCTTGTGTCAAACGATAAGGATACCACAAAAATTGCACATCGCTTTTTTTTAATTGGAGATGCCGGAAATGCTGACCAGGAAAATGCTCAAAAAATACTAAATGCTTTACAAGAGCAACTTGGGCAATCAGATGAAAAAGCTACTTTATTATTTCTGGGAGATAATATTTATCCTAAAGGAATGCCTAATGAAAAAGATCAAAAAACATATAATATCGCTCTAAAGAAACTTACCAACCAATTAGATATATCTAAAGGATTTAAAGGAAAAACGATCTTTATTCCCGGAAATCACGATTGGTATTCTGGTATTAGCGGACTTAAACGTCAGGAAAAAATTGTAAATCACGATCTACAAGACAAAAAAGCTTTCCTTCCTGCAGATGGTTGCCCTATTGATGATAAGAAAATAAACGATCAACTTTGTCTTATTACTATTGATAGTGAATGGTTTTTAGAAAATTGGGACAAAATCCCCACCATTAATGACGACTGCAACATCAAAACCCGTGAAGCTTTTTTTGAAGAGCTGGAAAGCATTTTAAATAAAAACGAAGACAAAACGATTATTCTTGCGATTCATCATCCATTGATGAGTAACGGAACACATGGTGGACAATTTTCTCTGGAAAAACAACTATTCCCATTAGAACAAAAAATTCCATTGCCTGTAATTGGTTCTTTTATTAATCTCTTAAGAAAAACATCCGGTGTTAGCCCACAGGATATTCAAAATAAACAATATCAAATTTTAGTCAAACGTATTAAAACACTGTTACAAAACCAAGACAATGTTATTGTGGTTTCCGGTCACGATCACAATTTGCAATACATTGAAAATGAAAACATCAAACAAATCATTAGCGGTGCAGGTTCCAAATCAGAAGCTGCAAGAGCTGTGTATCCCAATGATTTTTCCTATGGTAAAAATGGTTTTGCCACTTTAACAGCATATACAAATGGGAAGTTTGTAGTGACATTCTATGGAGTTGAAAATAATGAAACCAAAGTGCTGTTTCAAAGAACACTACTGGAACCTCAAAAAACCGTCGAAAACAATTATAATAATTCATTTGATAAAACCACAAAATCATCAATTTATAGTGATAAAATGACTAACAAAAGTCTGGTTCACAATTTCCTTTTCGGGAAACATTACCGTCAATATTACAGCACTTTAATTGATGCTACAGCTGTTTCATTAGATAGTTTATATGGTGGGCTTTCGCCAATAAGAGCCGGAGGCGGGCATCAATCGAAATCCTTACGTCTTGAAGATAAAAACGGAAAAGAATATGTAATGCGTGCCCTAAAAAAGAGTGTAAGTCGCTTTTTGCAAAGCGTTGCTTTCAAAGACCAATTTGTCGAAAATCAATTTGAAAACACCTATGCAGAAAACTTTTTATATGATTTCTATACAACTTCACATCCATACACTCCATTAGCAGTTGGAAATCTGGCGGATAAAATTGATGTTTTTCACTCTAATCCAAAACTGTTTTATATTCCAAAACAAAAAGCCTTAGGACAATTCAATGATAATTTTGGAGACGAATTGTATTTTGTTGAAGAAAGACCTTCAGACACTCAAAAAGGGCTTCCAAGTTTTGGGAAATCCGAAGCTATAATCGGAACGGAGGAACTGCTTGAAAATTTACAAAAGGATGAAAAATATGCTGTTGATGAACAAGCCTACATCAAAGCCCGTTTGTTTGACATGCTTATTGGTGACTGGGACAGACATTTTGATCAATGGCGCTGGGCTGAATATCATATTGACGACAAAATCATTTACAAACCCATCCCCCGCGACCGTGATCAGGCATTTTCTAAATACGAAGGTACTTTATTATCACTGTTGATGAATGTCCCTGCACTTCGCCATATGCAAAGTTTTAAAAACAACATTAAAAACGTCAAATGGTTCAACAGAGAACCTTATTCTTTAGACTTGGCGCTACTGAAAAATGCCGAAGAAAAAGACTGGATTGCTCAGGCAAAATACATCCAGGAAAATCTATCTGATACTAATATTGAAACCGCATTTAACAATCTGCCCAAAGAAGTTCAGGATGCCACCATTACTTCTATTATTGTAAAACTAAAAAGTAGAAAAGCACAATTAGAAGACTACGCCCGTCAATATAATAATGTTTTACAAAAAACAGCGGTAATTGTAGGAACCAACAAAAAAGACCGTTTTGACATTAAACCGCTTTCCAAAAATGAAGTTGAAATATCCGTTTTTAGAATCAAAAAAGAAGGAGAAGAATTAGTTTACAACAAAAAATTTAATTTGCATTCAACCAAAAACATCTGGATTTACGGATTGGATGATGAAGATGATTTTAATTTACAAAGCGAGCAGAAATCAGCCATTCGAATCAAATTAATTGGTGGGCAAAACCATGACAATTACACCATTACGAACGGAAAAAACATCCGTATAATCGATTTTAAAACTAAAAAGAACAGTTTTGACATCGCTGCTAACACTAAAAAAACACTAACTGATGATTATGAAACCAATTATTACAATTATCAAAAACCAAAATACAATGCTTTTTCAGGTTTACCTTCTATTGGTTTTAATCCTGATGATGGCGTGAAATTGGGCTTGCTAACTAATTATGCTATCAACCATTTTAAACAAAATCCCTATACTATAAAACATACTTTTAAAGCCAATTACTATTTCGCTACTGATGGTTTTGAACTGGGTTATCATTTAGATGTTCCCAAATTAATTGGCAAATGGAATTTCGGATTTGACAGCCAGTTTACCAGTCCTAATTTTGCCATTAATTATTTCGGTTTTGGAAACAATACTATAAATGAAGATGAAATTAATGGTATGAATTACAATCGTGTTCACATAAGCATGTTGAAATTTGCTCCAAAAATTGAACGAAAAGGTCGTTTAGGAAGCATTGTTAGTTTCCAACTTGCTTATGAAAATTTTGATGTAGAAAACACAGCCGGGCGTTTTATTGCAATTCCAAATATTGTTAATCCAAATGTATTTAAAAACCAACCGTTTGCTGGCGTTACTGCTCAATACAGCTATGAGAATTACGATATCCCTTCGCTTCCAACAATGGGAATGGGATTTATGATTGCTGCCAACTGGAAAACGAATCTCACTAACAGTAAACAAAACTTCCCTACTTTGGAATCTAAAATCAATTTTAATCATAAAATTGACCATCGCGGAAAAGTGGTTTTGGCTACTTTACTAAAAGCAAAAGCTATCTTGAATAATAATTTCGAATTTTATCAAGCGGCAGCTCTTGGCGGGGATTATGATTTAAGAGGATTCAGAAATCAACGCTTTTTAGGAAACCAATCCTTTTTTCAAAGTAGTGATTTGCGTATTTCTATTGGAAAAATCAAAAAAAGTATTCTACCAATGTCTTATGGTTTCTTTGGAGGATATGACTACGGAAGAGTCTGGCTGGATGGCGAAAATTCAAACAAATGGCATCAGTCCGTTGGTGGCGGATTATGGCTGAATGGCTTAAATACTGTAACTGCCCGATTAAGCTACTTTAAAGCAACGGCCGACGAAGAAGCCCGAATTGCTTTTGGACTTGGATTTGGATTTTAATCTATAGAATCCAAATCCAATTGATAAAGCTTTCCTCCATTTTTTTTTGTCTTTTCATCAGCAATTAAAAGTGTCTTATTCTCTTTGAAACAAATAGCTTCTTTTTGGGAAAAATGATTCAGCTTAACATTTTTAACTGTTCCGGAGAAAAAATTATCGGAAGCAAAGTTTTCAAAAATCCATATTTGACTATGACTTAACAACACCACCTTTTTTCCATCATTACTAATCGTTGCACTAGTAATTGCGGCATTTTCATAATCACCATTAGCTTTAAATTGCCCTAATAATTGTGCCTGATGAAATCCAACCTGATTGGGAACTTTATATAAGGATGTAGTTCCGTCAAAACCTTTGCTACGATTTTTAGTAAAAAGATAAAAGTTGTTTTTAAATTCTATAAAAGCTTCAACATCATAGAAAAATTTACTTTTTTTAGGCGGAAATTCGGTTTGTTCAGGATAAGCAAAAGCAATCTTATAAGAAGGAACTACCGAATCATTATTTAATGAATCCTTGTTTATTTTATAGATAGCTAAATCTCTTCTATCATTAGCATTATTACCAAAATCTCCTACATATAAATTTCCCTGATCATCTTTAGTAATATCCTCCCAATCAACATTTTTAGTTTGAGATAAAATTATTTTTCTTTGCTGTTTTCCTGTATTATTTACAGCATAAATTGCATTAGCATTCCCGCTATCTTCTATAAGCCATATTAAGTTAGTACTTTCAGAAAAAACAATTCCTGAAACCTCTTTTAAATGCTTTGGCAATGAATACAATTCTGTTAAAACCGAAGTATCTCGCTGACAAAACACAAATAAAGAAGACATTAAAAGGATAGGCAACATTCTTTTCATAACATAAACTACTTTAAGTTCCTGGTTTAAATAAATCGGGATGTTTGAAGTTTCTAGTAACAAATTTAAAAGCTGCACTCAAAACATACCCCATAGAGGTTGCTTTTTTAAAATGCAAATCATTAGTATAACGATACAATTCTAATTTTAATTGATCAATATGTTCTGGAGGTGCTATGGTGTCATGCGACATAATTCGCAATACTTTTTGAATCCGAGTTTCAGCTGAAATTATTCTTTTAGCTAATGCTGCGCGTTCTTCGTGTTTATATTGCTCAATGGAACTTTTTTGCAGTTTATCTTTAATCAATTGAATCATGGGGAAATTTTCCTTAAAAAATTGAGGACGATAAATTTTGAAATTCCCTTCATAACATTGCTGATCAAAATCGATGGCTCTAATTTTATACACCACTTGGTCAAAATCATGAATAGGAACAATTACATAGTTATACGCTCTCATATCTCCTAAAAGCCGAATCATACAGCGTTCATTGAACTTTACAAACTCTTTAGCAATTTGAGATTTTTCAGTTTCCGAACAACTTTCCAGTAAAGTCTCCATAAAAACATCCCCAGGAATCCCTATAATATGCTCTTCAATTAAGGTATCTTGGTAAACTAAAAAATTGATTTTATCTGGAGATAAAATATGTTCCAATTCCAGTCCGTAAATACGGGAGGCATCGGCTTTTTTAATGTAAAAATGCACGTAATTATCATTCAAAACATTACGAACTTTAATTCTAAAAGGTTTTGAATTTCCAAAAGTACAATAATCAATCGCATCGACATTTAGAAACTTAATAACGTCTAAATTACCATCAGAGTGCAATAAAGAGTATATTTTCTTTAAATTAAGATCAATTTCATTTCTTTCGTATTCATTATAAAAAACTCTGGCCCATAATGTATCATTATCATTCTTATCATAAACATTTATAGATCCTGAAAATCGGAGTAAATCGTCATACGAAATGGCCACTTTTGAAATTCGGTCAAAACGTTCTAAATAATCAAAAAGAAAGTCATTTATTGGATATGTTGGCTTTTTAAATAAAGGAGAAATATCGCTCATGTATGCTGTGTTTATGCAAATTTACATTAATTATCTGAAAGCTTGATTCTTCAGTATTAGTATCTTCCTTACCGCTTTACATAAAAACAGCTTAGCATAACAGTTTTTCACTTAATCATTGATTACCAAATAACTAAAAACTTTTTTTTTAAAACACCAAAAATAGCTTTTAAAAAAATGTGCCGTTCATCGATTTTATTTGTACAGGGCTATATTCTTAAGTATTTTTATTTTTTTGAACACTATTTTTTAAGTAAATGTACTTATTAATAAATCAATTTATCGATACAGTAATCAATACAATAATCCCAAGAAATTCAAAAAACTAATTCAATTCTTTACTATGACTATTTATGAAAACTAAACAGGATTTTTATATTAAAGAAACTTTTGAAATTGGAAAGTGGGATCTTGATTTAAATAATATTAGCTTCTTTTGGGACAACAAAACCAAAGAAATATTTGAAGTATCAGAATGTTTTATTCCAAGTTATAAAAATGCCTCTGCATTTATTAACCGAAAAAACTTAATCGCTTTTAAATCAATCATTAACAAAGCAGCTCAATACAAAATCCCCGTTTGTGGCAAATTCCAAATTATTACCGCCAACAAAACCATTAAATACCTGGAATGTATCTGTCAGGTTGATTATGACTTAAATAAAATAAGTAGAATTTACGGAACTTTTAAAGATATCACTTCAGAAGAAGAAAATTTAAATTTATTATCATTAGTTGCTTCTGAAACTACTGACTGTATAATTATTACTAATGCTGAAGGAAAAGCCATTTGGGCCAATAAAGCTTATATGAAACTTACAACTTCCACATTAGATGAAATTATCGGTAAAAAGCCAAATTACCTTTGTTTTAACCCTGAATCCAATATTGAAACCTTAAACGATATCAATCAAGCGATAAAGAACAAAGAAGAAATCAAAGTTGTTTTTCATCATCATAACAAACAAAATGAAAAATATTGGCTAGAGCTAAATATTACACCAATATTTAATAATGATGGAATTTGCAATAAATTTATTGGCATTGGTCGTGATGTAACTGCTACTAAGAAAAAAGAAATTGAACTTAAAAAAATATTAGAAGTTACCAATCAACAAAACAATAAACTTTTAAATTTTGCCCATATAGTTTCGCACAACATTCGTTCGCATACAAGTAATTTATTGATGGTCTTAGATGTTATCGAAAATACCGAAGACGACAATGAAAAACTAACTTTCATCGATATGTTTAAAGAAGGAACCGAAAAATTATCGGAGACAATTGAAAATTTGAATGAAGTGATAACCATTCAAAAAAATATCAATATCAAAAAAACAAGAGTCAATTTAAATATTGAAATTGAACGAAATTTAATTCCATTTCAAAATAAACTTGCTATTACACATAACATACCCAAAGATTTAACCTTAAATGTAATTCCGGATTATTTAGAAAACATTTTACAAAATTTACTTTCTAATGCTGTAAAATATCAGTCTCCAAACCGATTTCCTAAATTAGAAATAAGCTATCAAAATACCGACGGTTATCATATTATCAACTTCAAAGATAACGGACTGGGAATCAATATCGACAAGAACAAACATAAATTATTTGGAATGTACAAAACTTTTCATGGAAATGAAGATGCCAAAGGAATTGGATTATTCATTGTTAAAAATCAAATTGAGGCTATGAAAGGAAAAATTGAAGTAGAAAGCAAAGAAGGATTAGGCAGCACTTTTAAACTATTTTTTGATGAAAAATAAGATGACCTATATTATAGATGACGACAAATTATCAATAAAACTAATTAGTATGCTCATCTCAAGAAATAATTTTTGTCAAAAAATTATTCCATTTCACAATCCTCAAACAGCTTTAAATGAATTGATCAAAAATGCCGAAAACCCATCATTGCTCCCCGATGTTATTTTCTTAGATTTAAACATGCCTGTTCTCGATGGCTGGCAATTTTTGGATGAATTTAAACTCATTAGATTTTCTAAAAAAATAATTGTGTTTATTGTTTCTTCTTCTATTGATCCTTCGGATTTAGAAATGGCAAAAAACTATTCAATCATCAAAAATTACATCGAAAAACCTCTTAATTCAGACAAATTAAAACAAGCTTCATTATTAATAGAAAATGAAGTTTGACAGTAATCTTTTCAGAAAACACTAAGGTATTAAAAAACAGAGATTTATAGTAACTTTGTAAAACTATGAAAAGCTGTAAAATTATAATCTGTTTTCTATTCTATATGTTGAGCTCGCAATTGTGGGCACAATCTATTATTATTGACGATAATAAAAATGCTACTGAACTAGTTAATTTACTAACACAAAACAGCTCTTGTTTACAAATAACAAATGAATCTGTTACTGGAGATACATTTAGTCCAGGGAAAAACAGCTACGGAACTTTCACTAACACCTCTTCTAATTTCCCATTTCAATCAGGTATAGTCCTTAGTACCTGGAGCAGTACCGAATCCTCAGGGCCATTTGTTAAAAATTTTGGAGGAGGAGATGATTTCTGGCTAGGTGATACCGATTTAAATCAGACATTAAATATCAATTCGATAAACGCAACTTTACTGGAATTTGATTTTACTCCACTGACTAATAGTATTAGCTTTAATTATTTTTTCGCATCCAATGAGTATCAGGATGACTATCCCTGTAATTATTCAGATGGTTTTGCTTTTCTAATCAAAGAAAAAGGGAGCACAAGTCCTTATCAAAATTTAGCTGTAATTCCCGAAACAAATACAACCGTTTCTTCATTTAACATCCATCCTGCTATTCGTTTTGTTAATAATTTTAACAACACCATCAATTGCCCAGCAAAAAACGAAGACTATTTTAAGCAATTCAACAATTCCGCAAACAACAATAGCCCAATAAATTACGCCGGACAAACCAAAGTATTAAATGCAAAAACCAATGTTACTCCTGGAACTACTTATCATATCAAACTAGTAATAGCCGATGACCGAAATACCTATTATGACTCAGCTATTTTTATGGAAGCTGCTAGTTTTAATTCAATAATCGATTTAGGAACAGATAGATTATTAGCCACAAACAATGCGGTTTGCTTTGGCGATACTTACTTAATTGACACTAAATTACCTTCAACTTACACTTTCAAATGGTATAAAGACGGAGTATTGTTAACTTCTGAAACAAATCCATCTTACATTGCAACCATCCCTGGAACTTACAAAGTAGAAGCTACTTTAAATCCATCTGGCTGCACTGCTACAAATGAAATAAAAATTGAATATACCCCTGAAATTGTTCTAAAGAATACCACTTTAGCACATTGCGATTTTGATGGAGATGGTAAAGATTTTTTTGATTTAACAGAAGCCGATAATCAAATTACAAACAACAATTCTTCTCTAAGTGAAGTCACTTATTACGAGAATTTAACTGATGCACAAACAAACACTAACCCTATCCTTAATACAAAAAATTACAGTAACCAATCTTTAACACAAATACTTATTGCCAAAGTAACAAACTCATATAATTGTGATAATTATGCCGAATTAACACTAAAAATTTCTAGCGATAATATTCAAAATCCAACAACTATAATTACAGCTGTACAAACGCAAAATTTTGGAGATAACAAAAACAGCGCTATCATTGAATATACAGCTTCGGGAAATTATGAATTTTCAATAGATGGAATCTTTTATCAAGATAGTCCCGAATTTTTAAATCTCCCCGCCGGAAATTACATAGCTTATGCCAGAGATAAAAATACCTGTAATGAATCTATACCTTTTCCTTTTATAATTTTAGACTACCCTCGTTATTTTACTCCTAACGGGGATGGATATAATGACACTTGGACTATAAAAAACTTAAATCTGCTTCCCTTGGCTACCATATCTATTTTTGATCGTTACGGAAAACTCATAAAACAATTCAGTTCCTCAAATCTAAATTGGAACGGAACTCTAAACGGCTACTTACTTCCTGCTGATGATTATTGGTTTACCTTGTTTTTTACAGATGGTAAAAAAATTAAGGGACATTTTTCACTAAAAAGATAAATAAACTCCAATAATTTATATTTTTATCAAATGAAGAAAATAGTATTACTGTTATTTATTTGCACAACACTAAATGGATTTGCACAGTTTAGCAAGACACATTATATCCCTCCGCTAACTAGTCAGGAGCGAGGTATAAAAGCAGAAGATCATTATCTATATATATCCACTCCCAGTACTAAAAATGTAGCATTAAAAATTATTGCTATTGGGGGCCAGATTATAAACACCTCAGTAAACAAAAACAATCCTTACATCTACCCAATAGGTATTGGAGATGATACACAACTATTCGTACCAAAAAAATATACAGAGCAAATTATCAATAAAGGCTACATTATTGAAGCTGACGATTTAGTTTATTGCAGCATTAGAGTCAATGCTGGTTTAAATGAAAATAATAGTTATAATCATGCTGGCGGATTAGTCACAAAAGGAAATAGTGCACTTGGAACCATTTTTAGACTTGGCGCTATGACTAACCCTTTATATGATAGCTCATTACTTAATTTCGCTTCTATTCTGGCAACTGAAAACAATACCTCTGTTAGTATCTCAAATATTCCTATAGGAACGATTTTGGCCAATGGAGAAATTGTAACTGGTCCTATTAATATCAATTTAAACAAAAACGAAAGTTACATAATTGCCTTAGAAAACAATCAAAACGAAACTTCCTCAATATCAAACAGCTCCAAAATAATCGGAGCTCTTGTAGAATCCAACAAAGCGATAATTGTTAATTCAGGATCATTTGGTGGTAGTAATAGTTCTGTTGTTGCTGACTTTGGTGATGACGTTTTAAGGCCTGCTGGCAGAGATATCGGCTTTGATCAAATAGTTCCTTTTGAAAAAACAGGTAAAGAATATATTTTCGCAAAAGGTTTAGGCCCTGAAGAAATAGAAAGGGTTATAATTGTAGCTCATAAACCTCAAACGGATATTTATTTGAACGATAACATAAATCCTAGTTATACCCTACAAGCAGGAGAATATGTCGCTATTAATGGGGCACAATTCATAAACAATAATCTATATATAAGAACTACAGAAAATGTATTTGCATACCAATGTATTGGTGGATTGAAACAAAACTTACCTCCTTATGACAGAAATAATCCCCAAAATAATCCCATAGCAAATCAAAACTTGTTTTTTGTACCACCTATAAATTGTGCTACTCCAAATATAGTCGATAACATTCCAATGATAGAATCCATAGGAAATACAACTTACAGTGGTGGTTTAAATATCATAACTGAAAAAAATGCAACTGTTACTATAAACAATAACATTATCAATACCTCTCCAGTTGAAATCACTGGAAACCCTAATTTTGTTCGATATACTATCAATAATTTATTTGGTAATATTTCTGTAAAATCAACTCGTCAAGTTTACGTTTCTTACTTTGGAACTAATAATGCCGCAACCTATGGCGGCTATTATTCGGGTTTTGATGCCAAACCCGAAATTTCTTTGGACAAAATCAGTATCCAAACCTTATCCTGTATTCCTAATATTGTTTTAAAAGTTAACTCCATTTTAAACTACGATACTTTCCAATGGTATTTTAACAATGATGCCATTAACAACTCTAATTCAAATTTTTATAATCCTACTCAACCGGGATATTATCAAGTAAAAGGTAGTATTAATGGCTGTAGTACTACCCTAATATCCGACAATATTCCAGTAAGTAATTGTCCAACTGATATAGACAATGATGGCGTTAATGACAATATAGATCTCGACAATGATAATGACGGAATTACAAATTGCACAGAATCTTATGGCAACCTGGACATCAACCTTAGCAATTTAAACTCAGGAAATATCTCCATTGCCAGTTATTCGAATTCTTTTACTGGAAACATAAATACATCAACAACAACTTCAAGCACACCATTTATAGGGAATTCTGACGGAAGCTTTGTTTCAGAAATTCCTGCTGGAAAAGAAAACTTTTTAAAATATACTTTAACATTTATCAAACCATTAAGTATAGGTATTGAATATGTAACGACTGCAAATACTTCCGACTTATTAAACCCTAATGCTGAATATATTATTTCAACAGATATTAACAAGACCATTACTGTACTTAATCCCAATAATGAATTATTAATTGATACCAATTATGATGGAATTTATGAAAGTGGTGTAACAGAATTCTCGTCTTTCGAAATTAGATTTCAAATCAACGGAATCACACCTTTAGCAGCTGGAACGACAAGTTTTAAATTTTTAACACATTTGGTAAATTCCATTAGTTTCACCCATAAAAACCTTTCTGATACTGAAACCAACAGAAGTACATTAAAACTTTTTGCGGTTTGTGTTCCAAAAGATTCAGATAATGATGGAATTGAAGACCAAATTGATACCGACAGTGATAATGACGATATTCCGGACTTAACAGAAAGCCAAGTTAACAATTTTACTTTAAACACAACAGACGCTAATCACAATGGTTTATATGATGTTTTTGAATCCAATTTAACACCAATTGACACTGACCATGATGGAATTCCGGACTATCTTGATTTAGACAGTGATAATGATGGAATTTATGACTCCGTAGAAAACGGAAATAACAATACAGACACAGATTCTGACGGAATTAAAAACTTTAGAGATCTTGATAGCGATGGTGATTTATGTGATGATGTTATTGAAGCTGGATTTACTAACAGCACGGGAAATCATATTTTAGGCACAATATTCCCTCCAACAGTTGATAACAAAGGACTTGTAACTAGCAGAATCAACGGTTACACTACTCCAAATTCAAATTATACAATTGCCGGACTAATCACAATCACAAAACATCCAAATGATATTCCAACGTGTTTAAATCAAAATACAAGCATTTCTATTTCTTCAAATGCTGAAAGTTTACAATGGCAAATTTCTACCGATGGAACAAATTGGACAAACCTAACAAACAACAATACATATACGGGAGTAAGCTCAAATACTTTGACAATCAAATCTGTCAAACAAACTATGAATGGTTACAAATACCGCGTGTTTTTAAATAAAGCAGGAAACACTTGCGGGTTAATTTCAAACGAAGCACTTTTAAGCGTTTTAGATTTACCAATTGTAAACAACACAACGATTAAACAATGTGATGAAGATTTAGATGCGGAAACCAGTTTTAATCTAACAGTTAAAAACAATGAAATATCAAACAACTACGAAAATGAAACCTTCGATTACTTTACCACTGCTGTAGCTGCTAATTCGAACGATTTGTCAAAAAAAATCAAAAATCCTTTAATTTACGAAGCCAGCAATGGTTCTATTGTTTGGACAAGAGTAGAAAACACGAACGGATGTTTCTCAGTTGCAAGAATTGATTTAATAGTCTCAGCAACTCAAATTCCTTCTTCTTTTAATATACCATTTGAAAATTGTGACGATTACATCGATTCAGCAAACGATGACTATGACGGAATCACTGAATTTGATTTTAGTAGTGCCAATGCTAAAATTTTAGCATTATTACCTTTACCTCATACAAATTATTCTATAAAATATTATGAAACAGAGGCTGATGCTCTGGTTGAAACAAATGAAATAACTAACCCTACAAACTACCGAAACACCCTTTCACCAAATCAACAAAATATATGGGTTAGAGTAGATAATGATTTAGACAATAGCTGTTTTGGTTTAGGCCCACACATAACTCTTATTGTAAATCCAAAACCAAATATTGACACCAACGTGGATCATCATAACGATACTTATATTTGTAAAAACCTCCCTAATTATTATGTAACTCTGGATGCAGCAATACTAGATGGAAGTCCTACAACTGACTATACCTATTTCTGGTCAAAAGACAATCAAATTCTAAACAATCAAAACAATCCTACTCTAAAAATCAATACTAATGGAATATATACTGTAACTGTTACTTCACAAAAAGGATGTAGCAGAACCAGAACTATTCAAGTGAAAGCGTCTGAAGCTGCTCTAATTACCAACATTGAAGTAAACGAATTAAGTGAAAACAACTCCATTTTAGTTTTAGTCGGAGGTGTTGGAAATTATGAATACAGCCTTGACGAAAGCAGTAACTCATATCAAGATGAAAATCTTTTCGAAAATGTTCCCGCAGGTATACACCAAGTCTACATAAGAGATAAAAATGGCTGCGGTGTTACAAACCAATCTGTTGCCATCTTAGGAATACCAAAATTTTTCACCCCAAACAATGATGGTTTTAATGACTATTGGAACATTAAAGGAATCAATACCGAATTTAATTCAAATACAGTAATCCATATTTTTGACCGCTATGGCAAATTGATAAAGGATATCAATCCTCAAAGTCTCGGATGGGATGGAACTTTAAACGGCAAACAATTACCTTCTGATGATTATTGGTATACAGCAAAACTTGAAACAGGAAAAGAAATTAAAGGGCATTTTAGTTTAAAACGATAAGTTCTTAAAAATAAAAATCCCAAATTCCATAAAAAGGAATTTGGGATTTTTTATTGAGTTATAGATAACTAGATTTTGAATCTTTTTCTATCATTTTCGTTCAAATAAATTTTTCTTAAACGCAATGATTTTGGAGTTACTTCTACATATTCATCTTTTTGGATGTATTCTAAAGCTTCTTCTAAAGAGAATTTAATTGCAGGAACAATACGAGCTTTATCATCAGCACCAGAAGAACGAACGTTTGTTAACTTTTTAGTTTTAGTAACATTTACTGTCATATCATCACTACGAGAGTTTTCTCCAATTACCTGACCTTCGTAGATATCTTCATTAGGATCAACAAAGAATTTACCTCTATCTTGTAATTTATCGATTGAATAAGGAATTGCTTTTCCATTTTCCATAGAGATTAACGAACCGTTGTTACGTCCAGGAATTTCTCCTTTATATGGTTCATAACCAATAAAACGGTGTGACATAATAGCTTCTCCAGCTGTAGCAGTAAGCAATTGATTTCTCAATCCAATAATTCCACGAGATGGAATATTGAATTTTACAATCATACGCTCTCCTTTACCTTCCATAGAAAGCATCTCTCCTTTTCTAATAGAAACAAATTCTACTGCTCTACCGGAAAGGTTTTCAGGTAAATCGATTGTTAATTCCTCAATTGGCTCACATTTAACACCATCAATTTCTTTAATGATTACCTGTGGCTGACCAATTTGTAATTCGTATCCTTCTCTTCTCATTGTTTCAATAAGAACTGACAAGTGTAATACACCACGACCGAATACCATAAATTTATCGGCAGAATCAGTTTCAGCAACTCTCATCGCTAAATTTTTCTCTAATTCTTTAGTCAATCTTTCACGAATGTGTCTAGAAGTAACAAATTTACCTTCTTTTCCAAAGAAAGGCGAATCGTTAATGGTGAACAACATGCTCATTGTTGGCTCATCAATAGCAATTGTTTGTAAAGCTTCCGGATTTTCATAATCAGCGATAGTATCACCAATTTCAAATCCTTCAATACCTACAACAGCACAAATATCACCAGCATTTACTTCTTCTACTTTTTTACGTCCAAGACCTTCAAAAGTATGTAATTCTTTTATTCTTGATTTTATAATTTTACCATCTCTCTTCACTAATGAGATTGGCATACCTTCTTTTAAAGTACCTCTTTCTAAACGACCAATAGCGATACGACCTGTAAAAGATTATGTTGCCCAACCCTATAGACGCAATGTTGCCATGCCTGTAATGAAAACAGCTTATGATAACAATGCACTAGCTTCCACCTATTTATTCATGTTATTCGCGGCACAGTCGCGACTAAGCAGCCAGCCATGACCGCGGCTGCAATCGCCTCTACCATATCTGAAGGCTCTGGTAAAAAATCACATCAGTTGACCAAGCTATCAGAA
>JALRGZ010000315.1 GCA_023253295.1 Flavobacterium sp. | reverse complement strand
ACCATTTTTCATTATTAAATCTAGAGCGAAGTATTCAATAAAAAATTCAGTATTATGTTTTAAAGCCTGACCATAAAGTGTGTGAAGGATAGCATGGCCTGTTCTGTCTGCTGCAGCACATGTTCTTTGAACTATTCCATTACCATAATTCTTTGTCATACCTCCAAATGGTCTTTGATAAATTTTTCCATCATCTGTTCTACTGAAAATTTCAGCATACAATTCGTTCACATATTTGGTAATTGCATAAGGCGAAAGTGGTTTTCCAATCACCTCTTCTACCTTTGGCAAGCCAACCGAATCCCCATAAGTAGAAGAACTAGCGGCATAAACGAAACGTTTTACCTTAGCCTCAGTAGCTGCCTGTAACATATTCAAAAATCCAGAAACATTTACGTCATTGGTGGTTATCGGATCATTAATAGAACGTGGCACCGAACCTAAAGCTGCCTGATGCAACACATAATCGACTCCCTGAACTGCTTTTTGACAATCTTCATAATTCCTGATATCTCCTTCTATTAAAGTAAAGTTGGGATTAGGAATACAACTATTTAAATTATGTTGGTGTCCCGTAGCAAAGTTATCCAAACAAATCACTTTGTTTCCCTTTGCTAAAAAATATTCACACAAATTAGAACCTATAAAACCCGCTCCTCCTGTTATTAAAATAGTATAATTAGTTATTTCTCTCATTCTCTTATTTTAAAATTTTTTACTAGCTTTTTCTAACCTTGTTTAGTATTTTTTGGATGAAGCCTTTAGGTTTTTCTTCCTCATGATAGCCATTTGAATAGTCTCCATAACCGTAGCCATAACCATAACTATAGGCTGAGCCGTATTTTGCCTTATTTTCAAAGCCATTCAGAATAATACTCACATTTTTCATTTCCCCACGTTTTACCCTGTTATTCAAAAGAGGAATCATTTCTTTTTTGGTAATATTCTGTCTCACAATATACAAAGTCACATCCGCATATTGCCCCAGTTCCAGAGAATCCGAAACTAAACCAACAGGCGGAGTATCTAAAATGATATAATCGTATTCTTTTTTCAATTCATCCATCAAATCACTCATAGCTTCACCAATGATTAATTCGGAAGGATTCGGTGGAACAGGCCCGGAAAGAATCACATCTAAAAAAGGGATTTGAGTATGGTTGATTATTTCTTTGAGTCCTTTTTGTTTGATTAAATAATTAACCGCACCTAGGTCATTTGACAAATTAAATTCCTGAGCCAATTTTGGTTTTCTCAAATCCAAACCTACAATCACTGTTTTCTTTTCGCTTAAAGCAAAAACAGTAGCGATATTAATCGAACAAAAAGTCTTTCCTTCACCACTAATAGAAGAGGTAATCATCAAAGTCTTTCCTCCTTCCACATGCTGTTTTTTGTACAAGAATTGCAATGAAGAACGAATTGCTCTAAAGGATTCTGACAAAGCCGATTTGGGTTTTTCAAACACAGCCAATTCACCATTCTCTTTATAAACCCCTACTACGCCTATTAAAGGAATTTGAGTTTGTTTGCTTACATCTTCAGCATTTTGAACTGAATTGTTAATAAAAAAGAGAATGAAAATAAATATTAAAGGAATTGTTATTCCCAGAAAAACAGCCAACACATAATTTACCGAGGTCTTAGGTCCGATTAAACCTCCTCCAACATCCTTAGCCGGATCAATAAAATGGATATCCGATAAATTGGCTGCTTTAACAATATCAGCTTCACTTCTTTTTTGAAGAAAAGTACTGTAGATATTATCACTTAAATCATATTTTCTTTTAATTTTAATCAACTCCTGTTGGTCATCAGGCAATCTTTTTATATTCCCTTCCGCCTGATTGATTTTGCTATTTACCAATCCTAAATCAAATTGCAAAGCCGATTTTGCAGTGGCAATATTTTCTAACAGAACACTTTTAATTGCCTCCATCTGACTATCAAAATCCCTGAAAATCTTATCACTTTTCACGGCATAAGCCATTTCCGAACGTTGAGTTGAAAGTGCAATCAACTTCGAAATATTAGCCACTACATTAGGATCATCAATACCTGCTACGGATGGAGCCGGAAGTTTAGCGTAATCAACACTGTTTTTCAAATACGCCTTAAGCGAATTGTAATACGAAATCTTTCTGGCAATGGCGTCTTTCTCTACATCGTATTGCAAAATTTTATCCGAAAATCGAGCTCCTCCATCTTCTAAATTAGGAATATCTTTTCCTTTTTTGAAAGATTTCAATTCTTCACCAGCGGTTTTTAATTGCGATTCCATAGCCACCAGAGTACTGTCTATAAAAGCTATGGTATTCGTCGCAAACTGATTTTTACTATCTAATTGCCTTTTAATAAGCATCTTAACCGTCGAATTAAGATACTCAACCATTCGGGCTTTGTTAGTTCCTTGCAATCTCAACGTCAGGATTGAAGCTCCTTTTTCATCAGGATCTACACTAATTCCTTTATAACGCGAAACAGTACCATTAAAATCATTGAATCGCACAAAATATTCCTTGCCTTTGTAAAAACCGAAATTCTCTTTTATATATAATTTCCAATGTAGAAATGGTAACGAAACCTGTTCGCCCACTTTATACTTTTTAACAAAATCTCCAACCGTTACAGCTGTTGAACTATAGGTATTATCCAGATAGGTTAGTAAGGAAGCCGAACTATTTTCAAACGGAATTTTAATCTGATATTCTGTTTCACTCAAAAAAGTAATACTAATCAGGTTTCCTGCCAACTGTCCTTTATTTTTGTCGATAGCAACATAAAAAGGAACAGCACCATATGCATCAACTAAATTATATTTTTTTTGTTCCAGATAGTCAATGTAAAATTGTAGTTGATCCACCACTAATTCGTTATGAGAACGAGATTGCAAAGTAGTAGAAATGGTTTGCATTTGATCGGAGACGCCGCCCCAATTGAACGTTAAACTGGTATTAGAAGTAAACAAGGGATTACTTTCTTCTTTAATAGAAATTAAAGTCTCCATTTGGTAAATTTTTTCTTTACGAATATTTACCTGATAAGCTATCGATAAAGCAATAATTAAACTCACTAAAAACCATTTCCAATAGCTCAATATTTTTATTAATAAGCCTTTGAAATCAAAACTAACTTGGTTTTCAAAAATGGAAAAGTCTTTTATATCTAACATTCGCTCAAAATGTATTTTACCTTTTTAATAATAAAAAAACTGTAGTGGACAACGATATCAACGTTAGTATCGTTCCTAAAGATTCTATCCCTGTTTTCCCAGTACCCCACGTTTTTTGCTTTAGAGGTTTTACGTAGATATAATCATTAGGTTGTAAATAATAATACGGCGAATTAACCACATTACTATCCGTCAAATCGATATCATGCATTTCATTACCCGTTGGCGTCTTTCTAATAATTGTAACTGCTTTTCTATTACCTGTCAACGAAATATCTCCAGCATTAGCAATGGCTTCCATAATGTTTACATGTTCCTGAAACAAAGTTTTTGTTCCAGTACTTCCTACTTCGCCATTGATGGTATAACGGAAACCGGCCAATTTTACTATCACGAAAATATTAGCTTCCTTTTTAAAATACTCGGCAAGTAATTGCTTTTCGATTCGTTGTCTGACTTCATCAAGAGTATAGCCAATCACATTAAATTCTCCTAAAATAGGCATTCGGATATTACCATGATCGTCAACTGTAAAACCGTTAAAATACAAAGCGGCTTCGGATCTTCCTGATTCTCCCTGATTGGTGGTAGTAAAAATTTCAACAAGCTTTGGATCATTGGCCTTAATACTGATACTTAAAACATCATTTGTTTGCAATCGATAAGGCTTAGACATTACCTCAGAAATTGTAGTTTCGGCAGTAGTTTCTTTTTTGTTTTGCAAATAGACTAAGTCACGAGTCGAAATACAAGAAGTAAACAACACGCTAACACTTAGCAATAAACCTAATAGATACTTAGTCATTCTATTCTTTTAGATAACAAATATAGCTTTTCATTTTTTATCTTAAAAGCCTTGTTATTATTTAAGCTGTTAATTGTTTTTAATTGCTTTCTCAAAAGGCAAACGCTGCAAAATACTGCGTCCTAAAGTCACTTCATCGGCATATTCCAATTCGTCTCCAACAGCAATTCCACGAGCAATGGTTGAAATTACAATATTTGAATCGGCAATTTGTTTATAGATATAAAAATTAGTTGTATCTCCTTCCATTGTAGAACTTAAAGCAAAGATAACTTCTTTCAACTTTCCTGACTTCACCTTTTCAACTAAAGTAGAAATTTTCAACTGACTGGGTCCAACTCCATCAATAGGTGAAATTTTCCCTCCCAACACATGATAAACCCCTTTAAACTGTCCTGTGTTTTCAATCGCCATCACATCACGAATATCTTCCACCACACAGACCATTTCGTGATTTCGATTCACATTACTACAAATTTCGCAAATAGCGGTATCTGAAATATTATGACAGCTTTCGCAAAATTTAATCTCCTCACGCATAGCCATCAAAGCCTGAGTTAAAAAACCCGTTTGTTCTTTTGGCTGTTTCAACAAATGCAATACTAATCGCAAAGCCGTTCTTTTACCAATCCCAGGCAATTGCGAAATTTCATTTACTGCTTTTTCTAATAATTTTGAAGAAAATTCCATAGTTGCAAATGTAACGATTTGTTTATTGAAATAATGAATAAATCCAACCAGCCTTCGAAAATTATATGCTGTTTCAATCCAAATGACTAGCCTATAAATTGTTGCCTTAAAAATCGTATTTTGGCAATACTAAAATTATCAAAATGACTCCGGCTGCAATACTTTCTCTTATGGTTATTTACTTTGCAATTTTATTTGCAATTGCCTATTTCACAAGTAAAAACAATAACGGAAATGAAGCGTTCTTTTCGGCTAATAAAAATGCTAAATGGTATTTGGTTGCTTTTGGGATGATTGGAACTGCTTTATCTGGAGTCACCTTCATTTCTGTTCCAGG
>JALRGZ010000305.1 GCA_023253295.1 Flavobacterium sp. | reverse complement strand
AATTAAATCATTAATTCCTAAGCTTCTGGCTTGCCTTATTTTTTCAGAAAAATAAAAAAGAATTTCTTTTATAATATCTTCATAATTTGTCAAGCTTTGCATCGTTTGTGGTGTCCCACGCATGTGCATCATAATATACGGAACTTGATATTGAGCAATTATTTCGAGCATTTTATCATCTAAATTTCCTGCCGAAATATCATTAATTATAGCTGCTCCGTTTTCAATACAAGCGCTCGCCACTTTACTTCTAAAAGTATCAATTGAAAGTAAAATATCTGGAAATTTATTGACCAATAATTGAACAACTGGTAAAATACGATTTAACTCTTCTTCCTCAGAAACATATTCGGCACTAGGTTTACTAGAATAAGCCCCTACATCAATAAATGTGGCTCCTTCGTTTAGCATTTTTTCAACTTTAGCTATAATTTCATCGTCACTTGTATATTTGCCACCATCAAAAAAAGAATTTGGAGTAATGTTCAAAATCCCCATAACCTTAGGTTTTGATAAATCAACGAGCTTTCCTTTGCAATTTATGGTCATACTTTAATTAATTAATTTTATCTGTTTGGTATTTAAAGTTAGTAAAGTCTTAAAAACAATTAGTTTGTGCGAACTTTAAAATAGCAAACAATAAACATTTTAAATATTATCCCTATTTTTGGGAAAATTTTAGACAAATATACAGCAATAATAATGAAGAATACTTCTCAAGAATACGATAAAGTAATTGAAATTTGTCGTTCGCTATTCGTTAATAAAATGAAGGATTACGGTAGTGCATGGCGTATTTTAAGATTACCTTCTTTGACCGATCAAATTTTTATTAAAGCGCAAAGGATTCGAAGCCTGCAAGAAAACGAAGTTCGCAAAGTAGACGAAGATGAATCAGGCGAATTCATTGGGATTATCAATTATTCGATTATGGCTTTAATCCAGTTGGAATTGGGTGTGGTTGACCAACCTGATTTGAATGTAGAAAAAGCCAGCGAATTATATGATGCCAAAGTACAATTGACCAAAGATTTAATGGAAGCTAAAAACCATGATTATGGTGAAGCCTGGAGAGATATGCGTGTGAGTTCTTTGACGGATTTAATTTTGCAAAAATTACTTCGCGTAAAACAAATCGAAGATAACAAAGGAAAAACTATCGTTTCTGAGGGAATTGACGCCAATTATCAGGACATGATTAACTATTCAATATTTGCTCTAATTTTAATGGGATTTGCCAAAAATCAATAATTTTTTATGAAGAATATCATCACTCAATTTTCAAGAATATTTGTTGGAATATTATTTATAATTTCAGGATTAATTAAACTTAACGACCCACTGGGTTTCTCTTATAAACTTGCCGAATATTTTAGTGAGCCTGTTTTTAACCTGCCTTTTTTAGTACCTTTCTGCTTATCGTTAGCTATCTTTTTAGTAATTGTAGAGGTGCTTTTAGGAATCATGTTGCTCATTGGCTACAAATCTAAATTTACTATTTGGAGTTTGCTGTTAATGATTGTATTCTTTACATTCTTAACTTTCTATTCCGCTTATTTTGACGTAGTAAAAGACTGTGGTTGTTTTGGTGATGCATTGCATCTTACACCTTGGCAATCCTTTGGTAAAGATGTTATTTTACTATTCTTTATTCTAATTTTATTTGTAAATCAAAAACTTGTAAAACCACTGTTTAACAGTAAAACCCAAAACGGCATAACTATTTTAGGGTTAGCCATTTGTACTTATATCGCTTACAGTGTCTTAAATCACTTACCATATGTTGATTTCCGTCCTTACAAAGTGGGAAATAACATCCAAAAGGGAATGGAAATCCCTGAAGGAGCTCCTCAATCGGTAGTCAAAATGACTTTTATTTACAAAGTAAATGGAGAGAACAAAGAATTCTCTGAAGACGACTTAATGAATATTCCTGAAGGTGCTGAATTTGTAGACCGAAAAGACAAAGTAATCACTGAAGGTTACATTCCTCCTATTCACGACTTCACTATGACAAAAGACGATTCAGATTACAAAGACGAATTGTTACAAGAACCAAAATTGTTAATGATTGTTACTTATGATTTAACTGCTTCAAATGAAGAAGGTATGAAAAAACTAGCTGCTTTGGATAAAGAAGCTTCTGCTAAAGGTTACAAAGTAATTGGAATGACAAATTCTTCACCCGGAGAAATTGAAAAAGCACAAAAGAAATACAATCTGCCATTTGATTTTTATTGGTGTGATGCCATTGCTTTAAAAACTATTGAAAGATCGAATCCAAGTATTGTCCTTCTTGAAAAAGGAACCATAAAACAAAAAGTACATTACAACGATATTAGTAAATTAGCATTATAAAAAAGTAAGCTCATAAATGTTAAATCTGACATTTATGAGCTTTTTTTAATCCTAAAAATATTCTAAAGCGGTTTAGAAGAATCCATTTTAGACTGATTTTTAGAAAAGTTTAAAGCATTTAAGAATTCTTATCTGAAAAAACCGGATTAACTATTACGTTTTCTTTTATATTTTTATAACTCCTAAGCTTATTTTTGTTATTTTATTTTATAAAATTCAAAAAATAATTTTCAGGAAACCGCAATCAAATTGTTTATTTTAACTTTGGAACAATGAAAAAAATAAAAAACACTATTGCATTATTACTCGTTTTTGTAACACTATCTTGTTCGAAATCGAATGCTCAAAAAACAACATTTCCTAAAGAAGCCTTAGCAGAAACGGTTTTAAATACGAGTGAAAAAGAAATTGCTTTCAAAAAGATTTTATCCCAACATAAAGGAAAAAACATTGTTATAGAAATGTGGGCTTCCTGGTGTGGTGATTGTCTAAAAGCAATGCCAAAAATGAAGGAATTGCAAGTTGCACATCCGGAAACCTCTTATATCTATATTTCGATGGATGATTCTGCAGAAAAATGGAAAAGAGCAATAGACAAACACCAATTAAAGGGAGAACATTTTATGGCCAAAGATCAAATGAAAGGTATTATTGGAAAAGCACTAGATTTAGATTGGATTCCAAGATGCATCATTGTAGATAAAACAGGGAAAATTGTTTTATATCGCGCCGTAGAAACCGATTTTGATAAAATCGATTCAACTTTGAGTCAATTAGAACAAAATACTATTTAATTATACATAAAAACAAAATTCAATTATAACACGACTAAAAATGAGAAAAAAAATTGTAGCTGGAAACTGGAAGATGCACAAAAATGCAGCACAAACTAGTGAATTATTAAGTGAATTAATCGCTAAGGTACCTGCAAACACTACAGCACAAGTAATCGTTGCACCAACATTTGTAAACTTGGCTGCAGCGGTAAATCAATTAAAAGGGACTAACATTAGCGTTTCAGCACAAAACGTTCACCAAACTGAAAGTGGTGCTTTCACAGGAGAAATTTCTGCTGATATGTTAACTTCTGTTGGCGTAAACACTGTAATTCTTGGACATTCTGAGCGTAGAGCTATTTTCCACGAAAGCGATGCTTTAATTGCTGAAAAAGTAAATACAGCTTTAAAACACGATATGACAGTTATTTTTTGCTTTGGTGAAGAATTAAAAGACCGTCAATCTAACCAACACTTCAACGTGGTTGAAAACCAATTGAAAGATGGTTTATTCCAAATTGATGCTAAATCTTGGAATAAAGTTGTTTTAGCATACGAACCTGTTTGGGCTATTGGAACAGGTGAAACTGCTTCTCCTGAACAAGCACAAGAAATGCACGAATTCATCAGAGAAACGATCCTTAAAGCTTACGGAAAAGAAATTGCTGAAAATGCGACTATTCTTTACGGAGGTTCAGTAAAACCTGAAAATGCTAAAGAAATCTTCTCTAAACCAGACGTAGACGGTGGTCTTATTGGTGGAGCGGCTTTGAAAGCTGATGATTTTGTAGCTATTGTAACAGCTATCTAAACGTCAATTTTACATACTTATAAAAAGCGGTAATTCATTTTATCGCTTTTTTTATTTTTCGAATTTTCATAAAAAGAGAAACGCTACCTTTGCAAAAAAAATTAAATTTATATGTCAAATATTTATATCGCTTACCACTTTAGTATTGAACCAAAAGATATTGAAAATAACGAAGAAGCGAAACAAATAGCCTCAGAAATTTTAGTTGCCGAACTAGGCGAACTGGCATTTGAAAGTTTTACGGAAACCGAAACGGGAATTTCAGCTTTTGTTCAAAAAGATTTATGGGACGAAATGATTCTTGATAATGTTAACATTCTTCATTCGGAGCAATTTGAAATCGATTATACTTATGAAGAAATTGAACAGGTAAACTGGAATGAAGAATGGGAGAAAAATTTTGAACCTATTGATGTAGACGGAAGATGTCACGTAAGAGCACCTTTTCATCCTAAAACAGATGCTGAATTTGACATTCTGATTGAACCAAAAATGAGTTTTGGAACGGGACACCATGAAACCACACACATGATGATTCAACATTTATTAGAAATGGATGTTGCAGGAATGAAAACCTTAGATATGGGTTGTGGAACAGCTATTCTTGCTATTCTTGCAGAAATGAAAGGCGCTAAACCTATTGATGCCATAGATATTGACAACTGGTGTTATTTAAATTCTATTGAAAATGCTGAACGCAATAATTGTTCTAACATAAGTGTTTTCGAAGGAGATGCTTCTTTATTAGATGGAAAAAAATACGATTTAATCATTGCAAACATTAATAGAAATATTTTATTGAATGATATGCAAACTTACGTTGATTGTTTGAACCCAAAAGGAACCTTATTACTAAGTGGATTCTATAACGAAGACATTCCTGCAATTGATGCTTCCTGCACAGAAAAAGGTTTGACTTATGTTAAAAAATTCGAAAGAAATAATTGGGTTTCATTAAAATATGTAAATTAGTACTCTGTTAATTATCAAACAATTAAAGCACAACAAAGATTACAATGAGTACAATAGAAAAAGTTAGAGAAAGAGTTAGCGTACAAGAAATCACGACTAAAAACAACGAAATCATTCTTTATAATGACGATGTTAATACTTTTGATCACGTAATTGAAACCTTAATGCGTGTTTGTGAACATACTCCTGAACAAGCGGAACAATGTTCTTTAATTGTTCATTATAACGGAAAATGTACTGTTAAAACAGGGGCTTTAGATAAACTAAAACCACAATGTACACAGCTTTTAGAAGCTGGTTTAAGTGCCGAAATCATTTAATTGAAATTTTACTTATAAAAAAACATCCGCTAATAGCGGATGTTTTTTTTATGCTCTAAAATAGATTAATGAGGTAATTTATCCTTTAAAACCCCATAAAGGAAAGTCCCTATTAAGGCTCCTAATAAAACTAAAATTACAGTTGTAAAGCCTGCTCCAATTAGTATGAATATGGGACCTGGACAGGATCCCACTAAAGCCCAACCTAATCCAAAAATCAATCCTCCTAAAAGGTAACGCATAGTAGATGGCTCTTTGTCATCAATACAAATTGGCTCTCCTGAATAATCTTTAACATTAAACTTTTTAATTAACTGAATACCTATAACTCCTGTCATTACAGCAACCATAATGATTCCATACATATGGAAAGACTGGAATTGAAACATTTCATAGATACGGTACCAAGAAACTGCCTCAGACTTAGTCAATACAATTCCGAAAATAAATCCAACTAAAATAAACTTTATTAATTTCATAACTTAAGCAATTAATGGTAAAATAAAATGAGACATAATTAACCCCCCAATAAAAAAGCCAATTACAGCTTTTAAAGATGGAAGTTGCAGATTACTCAACCCTGAAATAGCATGTCCCGAAGTACAGCCTCCTGCATAACGAGATCCAAAACCAATTAACAATCCTCCGATTATCAAAATCAACATTCCTTTAGGAGATTGAAATATATCATTCGAAAACATCGCATCAGGCATTAATTTACCTTGAGGAGCATCAATATTCATTGCTTGAAGTTGCTCGATTGTTTTTGGGTTTATGGAAACATTTGAAGCATCACTCAAATAATGAGTTGCTACAAAACCTCCTAACATAGCACCTGCTACTACCGCAAGATTCCATCGTTGAGATTTCCAATCCCAATTAAAAAATGATACTTTTTTTCCAGCTCCCGCTAGACTACATAAGGTTCTCAAATTAGAAGACATTCCGAAAGTCTTTCCAAAATAAATAAGGCTTAGCATCACTAAACCAATTATTAAACCTGAAATATACCACGACCAGGTATGATAAATTAATTCCATATATTTTTATTTTTAATGCAAATTTAAGAACTATGTTTACAATGCTATGTGAGAAATGTTACAAAAGCCTAAAAAGGCTTATTGCTTTTTAAAAAAAAGAGAAAAATTAGTTTAAACTTTGAAGTTCTCAATATCTTTGTACAACTATTAAAAACTATTATTTCTAAATTAATTTTATGAAATCACAATTAATAAGTAACCTGCTTAAGCAAACACAAAGAAATAAGTCGTTATTTTCCTTTATAATAGCTAAAAAAATAATCGTCGCAATAATTTTGATGTTTTTAAGCAGTTCCTGCATTAGTACCAAATCAACATTGAAAAATGTAAACGATAATGCTCCTATTCCCAAACTATCTAAGGACAATACTTTTATCATAACCGAATATAGCAAAGACAGAAAATACGGTTACAACAAAGACTACCCAATCAATATTTTTTACTACACTACCACTAACGAAAAACTAAACGAAGAACGATTTTTAAATGCTTTGGCAGGACCAAAAGGAGAAAAAATCACTTACAACAAATTAGAAAGCTGCTGTCCTTTTCCATCAAAAAGAACAACTATGGGTGCTGGATTTTTAAATGTATACGAAATTCGATGGGAAGGTCAAAAAAAGCCAATTACGCTTTACCTTAACATTTATGAAAAAGGATTTTTAATGTGTCCTTTGGGGCTCACAATTAAAAAATAACGCTCAAAAAATGACGTTGGTTCCATTTTTTGCGCTAAAAAAATCCGAAATTAAAACGCTAAGTCGCAAATCATAACTAACTTTGCAACTTCAAAAAATTACCTATGGACATACTAAATATTCCTCAAATTAAGCACACTGAAAGTGGCAATTTCTTTTTACTTGCAGGTCCATGCGCCATCGAAGGAGAAGAAATGGCATTGCGCATTGCCGATACACTTGTTAGTATTACTGACAAACTACAAATTCCTTATGTATTTAAAGGTTCATTCAAAAAAGCCAATCGCTCTAGAATTGATAGTTTCTCGGGAATTGGAGATGAAAAAGCTTTAAAAATTCTTAGAAAAGTATCTGAAACATTTCATGTACCAACTGTAACAGACATCCACACCAATGAAGATGCTGACAAAGCTGCACAATATGTAGATATTTTACAAATCCCAGCTTTTTTGGTACGTCAAACCGATTTAGTTGTAGCTGCTGCCAAT
>JALRGZ010000135.1 GCA_023253295.1 Flavobacterium sp. | reverse complement strand
CGAAGAAATTCCTGTTAGTGCCAGTTATGAAACTGCTTTTTACGCTTTACTCAATAAAGAATAATCTAGAGAATAATTTTAAAATTTCTCCAATTTCTATCCATTTACCGCAAAAATCCAAAGGCTAACCTCATTATTTTTGTTATAATTCAGAATTAAAATACTTTTATATCAATAACTTATAAAAGTATGTATCATGGATAGAAAAGATTTTTTGAGAGGTTTAGGTTTAGTAGGTTTAGGTTCTGTTGCTATGCCAATATTAAGTTCATGCAGCAGTGATGACGACAATTCAACTAACTCAAGTACTACTGATAATACTGAAGCAACTGACACTGGAAGCAACTCAGGTTCTACAAGTTGTACGGTAACCGCTACTGAAACCGCAGGTCCATTCCCTACAAAAAGCCCTTCATCATTAGTAAAATCAGATATTACAAGTGACAGAACAGGAGTTCCTTTGACCATTAATATCACCATCAAAAATAAAAATGCAAGTTGTGCCGCTCTTGAAGGTGCTTTAGTAGATATCTGGCATTGTGATAAAGATGGTTATTACTCTGAATACGGGGGAACCGGTATGCAATCGGCCGATTTTACTTCGGTACATTTTTTAAGAGGACGACAAACTACTAATGCAGATGGATTAGTAAGTTTTACCTCTATTTTCCCTGGATGGTATAGTGGAAGAGCCACCCACATTCATGTACACATTTATAGTTCATCTGGAACTTCTTTATTAGTTACCCAAATTGCTTTTCCGGAAGGTTCAGGTAGTGCCGTAGTTCTTGTAAATGCTTCAACCACTAACGGATACACAAAAGGTATGAGTGGATATACTTATAATGCTAATGACAATGTTTTTTCAGATGGAGTAAGTACTGAAATGTCAACAGTGACAGGAAGTGTTGCTACAGGATTTGTACTTACACACACCATTAATGTTGCTGGATAATTTAAAATGTCAAGAGACATGATAGCACAAAGTCAAGCACATATTTATCTCGCTGATACGAGAAAACATCGGCAAACAAAGGGTTTCCATTGTTGGGCTACATTGAATATGGACAATTATCAGGAAATATCTAGGAAAGAATTGGGTTCTTTTTTTCTTTTTAATTATCAAATTTTAGCAGCAAATCATCAAACAACAATGCTAACCCAAGCCGATTGTTTGTACTATATTTTACCTCTTTATGGAGGAGTTTATCTTAAAGACGAATTAGAAGACAACAAATTAATTCTAAGTCAAAAAATCGAACAAATTGTTTGTAAAAAAGAAAGTAAATTTGAAATTTCAAATCCTTTTGAAGAAAACATCAGTTATTTAACAATTGGACTCAAATTAAGAACAAACAAACTAAAGAGACAATTATTATCATTTGATTTTCAGAAAAAAAACAAACTTATTTCAATTTTTGAAAACGAAATAGCAAATGCATTTATAGGTCATTTTGATGGCCGAAAAGATGACGCGTACCAATTAAAAAACGAAGAAAACGTAATTTTTGTTTATATCATCCAAGGTGCATTTGAATTTGAAAACAGATTATTAGAAACAGGCGATTCCTTAAGTATGAAGAATATTGATACCGTAGAATGGGAAGCTTTATCAGAAAATGCGATGTTGCTACTAATCGAAATACCAATAGTATGAATTACAAATCCAAAATACAATTAGCCTATCGCTTAGTTATTGATTCCAATTCAACATTTGTTTGGGATAAATATGTTTTTGAAGATACCTATCAGGAATATCTGTTACAACATCAGCAATTTAATTCAAAAGAAAACCCTAAAAAGACTTTTAGAGAATTATTGGCTGATAATGAAAAAGCCGAAAAACTGCATTATCTTGTTGGTATAGCAGCGGCTAATTATGCACAACAGTTAAAAGGCAATTTATACAGAGTTACTGATATCTTAGGCAATAACTATTTTCCCTTTATCAATTACCGTTTAGATATTATCAACACAGATATTGAGGATATCAGCAAACATAAAATAGGCATTACTTTCTACTCTCCCCTACTGACTTATTTAGGAATGGTGGGTAATCATTATTTACTTTCAAAAAACACCGAAGAAAGTAATGAATTTGAAACCTTTATGATGACAGCTCAATCGGGCTTATCTGTATGCTATCTAAAAGATTAAAAATTGTTTTTTCAGAAAATCAGAATTTAACTTTTTACATACATTTTTTTAAAGACTTACATCGTTTTCGTTGCATAAAATTAATTTTTTTTGAACTTTTCAAATTTAATACTACTGGAAAATTTCTATATTTGTTTCACTTTCAAGAAAACAATCTAAAATTAAACTAATGAAGACTTTAAACGATTTTGATTTTAAAAATAAAAAAGCAATTATTCGTGTTGATTTCAACGTTCCTCTGGACGAAAATTTCAATGTAACTGATATTACTCGTATTGAGGCTGCAAAACCAACAATTTCTAAAATTCTTGCTGATGGCGGAAGTGTTATTTTGATGTCACACTTAGGTCGTCCAAAAGGAGCTGAAGATAAATATTCGTTGAAACACATTTTAAAAACAGCTAGCGAAATTTTAAGTGTTCCTGTAAAATTTGCTACTAACTGTGTAGGCGAAGTGGCGCAACAAGCTGCTGCTGACTTAAAAGCGGGTGAGGTTTTATTATTAGAAAATTTACGTTTCCACGCTGAAGAAGAAAAAGGAGATGTCGCTTTTGCAAAAGAATTAGCTTCATTAGGAGATATTTATGTAAATGACGCTTTCGGAACAGCTCACAGAGCTCATGCTTCAACAACAATAATTGCTCAATTTTTTCCAACAGCTAAGTGTTTCGGATATTTATTAGCAAAAGAAATTGAGAGCATTAACAAAGTATTAAAAGACAGCGAAAAACCAGTAACTGCAATTTTAGGTGGATCTAAAGTATCTTCAAAAATTACAGTTATCGAAAATATCCTTGACAAAGTAGACCACATGATTATTGGTGGAGGAATGACTTTCACTTTCGTAAAAGCTCAAGGAGGAAAAATTGGAAATTCTATCTGCGAAGATGACAAACAAGAATTAGCGCTGGAAATCTTAAGATTAGCTAAAGAAAAAGGTGTTCAGGTTCACATTCCGGTTGACGTAGTTGCAGGAGATAAATTCTCTAACGATGCTAACACTCAGGTTTGCGATGTAACCAATATTCCTGATGGTTGGGAAGGTATGGATGCCGGACCAAAATCATTAGAAGCTTTCGAAAAAGTAATTATGGATTCAAAAACAATTCTTTGGAATGGTCCATTAGGCGTTTTTGAAATGGAAACATTTGCTAAAGGAACAATTGCTTTAGGAAACTTCATTGCTGCAGCTACTGCAAATGGAACTTTCTCACTTGTAGGTGGTGGAGATTCAGTAGCAGCTGTAAAACAATTCGGTTTTGAAGATAAAATGAGTTATGTTTCTACTGGTGGTGGTGCGATGTTAGAAATGTTAGAAGGAAGAACTTTACCTGGTATCGCAGCGATTCTAGACTAAAATATAACAATTTTAACAGTTTTTATTGATTTTTTTAGATAGAACATATTAAGTTTGCAAAAACGGTTTTCTAATCGTTTATAATTAAGGATGTTGACAACAAAAATATGAGTATAAAAAAAATCACTTTATCATTTTTTCTACTATTAACAGTTCCCCTGTTTTCGCAAAAAGTTGCTGAAAGCAAGGGAATTGCTGTTTTAGAAACCAAGCTTTCCTATCTTGATTCCATAAAACAAAGTTTTGTAAATGACGAGATAGCTAGTTGTGTAGATAGTTTGTGGACCAAAGAATTAACAGACTTAAACCTTTACAACGATCTTACTAAAGATATTGAAAGCATCAACACCGATGAAAAAGTAGATTATGAATTACCTACGGAACTTTTAAAATCCAGACTTCAAGCTATGAATGCTAAATCTCCGTTTAACATTCAATACAACCAAGGTCTGGAAAACATCATTAAAGCGTTTTTAAAGAACAGAAAAAGATCCTTTGAACGTCTGATGTCAATTTCAGACTATTATTTCCCAATGTTTGAAGAAGTATTTGCTAAAAACAACATCCCTCTGGAAATAAAATACTTAGCTATTGTCGAATCTGCATTAAACCCAAAAGCGGTTTCAAGAGTAGGAGCTACAGGTATTTGGCAGTTTATGTATCAAACCGGAAAACAATACAATCTAAAAATTGATTCTTATATTGACGAACGTAGCGACCCTTTAAAAGCAACTAACGCAGCTGCACAATACATGGCTAACATGTTTGCTATTTTTGGAGACTGGGAGTTGGTATTAGCATCTTATAATTCTGGTCCTGGAAATGTTGCAAAAGCCATTAGACGCTCCGGAGGACAACAAAATTTTTGGAGTATCAAACAAAATTTACCTAAAGAAACCCAAGGTTACGTTCCGGCTTTCTTAGCAACAATGTATTTGTACGAATATCATAAAGAACACGGAATCAAGCCTAATAAAGCCATTATACAACATTTCGCTACCGATACGGTAATGATTAAGAAACAAATGTCTTTCAAGCAAATAGCAGATTTACTGGATGTTCCTGTTTCACAAATACAATTATTAAATCCTTCTTATAAACTCAACGTAATCCCCAATTACAATGATGAAAATCATTATTTAAGATTACCTAAAGACAAAATCGGAGTTTTTGTTTCCAATGAAGATAAGATATATGCTTACGTTCAACACGAAGCTGATTTAAACAACACAAATCCTTTCAAAAACGCAACTAAAACAGCAATTGCCACAGTTGTTGAAAAACCTTCTTACCCTATTGGGACTACAACTCAATATTACAAAGTAAAACAAGGTGACAATTTAAGCACTATTGCCAACAAATACAATGTTGACATTAACGACTTAAAGAAATGGAACAAACTAAGCAGTAATGCTATTTCCTATGGGAAGGTACTAACGATAATAGCAACTGAAAACAATACTGCCATTACTGCTGCAGAAACTAAAACCAACAAGACTGAAAAACTCAAAAAAGAAGTTAAAGCTGATACTTTAGTAGCAAGCAACAAATCAACCAATTATATTGTACAAAAAGGCGACAACTTAAATACAATTGCCGAACAAAACAACATAACTGTTGCTCAAATTAAAGACTGGAACAAACTATCAGGAAGCACTATCCATGCAGGCATGAGCTTACAAGTTGCTGAAAAAGACAAAGAAATCGAAACTAAAGAAGCAATCGCATCAACAGCAGTGGAATTAAAAAACATTGAATACACTGTTCAAAAAGGAGATAACTTAGGCAATATTTCTAAAAAATTCGGAACATCTATCGCTGATTTAAAAGAATGGAATCAGCTAGCAGATACTAACATTGCTCTTGGAAAAACTCTTATTGTAGCTAAGAACGAAATTGCTATCAATACAGCCAAAGCAACTGCTGCTTCATTCAAGAAAACCAAAATCGAAACTACTGCATTACAACATGATTATCTAGTTAAAAAGGGAGATTCATTATTTAGTATTGCAAAAAAATACCCTGGCGTTAGTGTTTCAGACTTAAAAAGATGGAACGACATTAGCAACGAAGACATCAAACCAGGAATGAAATTAAAAATAGGTGGTTAATTAATTATCATCAAAAAACAACACAAAAAGGCTTTATTCTGTAGAAGAATAGAGCCTTTTTAACTTTTTAGAACTTATTTTTCTATTTTTTATTCTAGATTTAAAAAAATTGGAACGATATTAGCGGAGTAAACTTTTAAGATATCAAAAAACACATCACAAACCATAATTCATTATATAAAATTTGAATTGCAGCTATTTTCAATGCAAAATGAATAAACTCCATTTTATATTGCTTTTTATTTCCATCTCTATATTTTCCTGCAAAAAGGAAAATATAGACCCAAACAAAAACAATGGAAAAATCAATAACATCTCGGTGATTATAGATGATTTATTATGGAATGGAGAAATTGGCGATAGCATCCGAAATAAATTTGCGTCTCCCGTTATTGGTTTACCACAAGAAGAACCTCTTTTTACCATCAATCAATTTCCTGCAAAATTAATGGAAGGCTTCATGACCGATAGCCGAAACATTATGGTTATAAAAAAGGATGCGAAAGAAAATTTTAAAATTCTAAAAAATCAATATGCAACTCCTCAAAACGTATTTCAAATTTCGGGAAAAACAGCAGCAGACATCTTATGCTTGATTCAAAAAAACGCCTCAGAAATCATCAACACCATTCACCAAACTGAAATTGAAGAATTTCAAAGAATAAACAGAAAATCACTTTTAAGTCCCAAATTCTTTAAAGATAATTTCAATATAAAAATTGAAATTCCCTCAAGCTATCAGTTAATGCTTCAAAAAGACAATTTTGTATGGTTTAAAAAAGAAATTATTAGTGGAAACACCAGTATTTTAATCTATCAGGTACCTTTAAGCTGCATCAAAAACAAAATGAACAAAGTCACTGACATTATCCAAATGAGAGATTCCATTGGACAATTGTATATTCATGGAAAGGAACAAGAAACAGATATGATTACAGAAGAGGCTTACGCTCCCTATTTTTCAAATATCGTTCTCAATCATAAAAGAGCTTATGAGACAAAAGGTACTTGGGAATTAAAAAACGATTTTATGTCTGGTCCTTTTATCAATTATGCTATTGTTGACAAAGAAAACAATCGAATATTGGTTTTAGAGGGTTTTTGCTACTCTCCTTCGAAAGAAAAAAGAGATTTGATGCTCGAACTTGAAGCAATTATTAAATCCGTGGAAATCGACAAAAAACCCCTTCAAAAAGAAAAATCCAAGATTATGGCTTTTTTTGACAACCGAGACTAATTTTTAGTAATTAAAAGCTCCACCCTCCTATCAAAATCATCTCCTTTTCCGGAAGGAAATTGGTTCCCCAACCCTTTGTAACTCATTCTTAAACTACTAACACCTCTTGAAATTAAATATTTAAAAACATTTTTAGCTCGATTCAACGAAAGCTTTCTTTCCTTTGTTGCCCTGTCTATAGCTTCTTTATAATTATCAGGAGTACAACACACATGGCCTAGAATTTCAAATTCAACTCTCTTATTTCTTTGAAGAATTCCTGCTATTCTGTCCAATTCTTTTTTAGAAGCAGTGGTAAGATTACTACTTCCCAATTCGAAAAAAATGGTTTCAAGAAAAATACGATCTCCTACTTCATGGTTTTCTTGAAAGGAATTAAAAATTCTTTTCCCAAAACTATTCTTCTTAACCAACAACATATCAACGCGCCTGTTTTTAGAGCGAATATCTTCAAGACTTCCTCCTGAATAATCATCTAACAAAACACGCCCCTTACCTTCCACAATAACTATTTTACTTTTACTAAAACCCTTAGTTAACAAAACATTTTTTACGGCATTAACACGGTTTTGAGACAATTTCAAATTATAATCATCCGTACCTCTATCATCACAATAACCATAAACATAAACAGATTCTATTTGACTAGAATCTATTTCTTTAACAAAATCAACGATACATTTTTTTTGAAGAGCATCAACATTAAAACTGTCAAAATCAAAATAAACTGTTCCAATTTTTTTCTCTTGGGCACATAAATTCCCAAAAACAAAAACCGAAAAAAGTAAATTGAATTTCAACATTAGATTTTTAAAATAGTCTTATACGTTGCGGAATCGTCCAAAATTTTAACTGCTTTTATAATCTCTGAATTGGTTTTCATATAATAGTCATAAAAACCTTCCTGATATTGATAACGTTTGATAATCTCTTCCAAAATCAGATTCTTAATCTCTTCCTGATTATTGTCTAATTGCGCTTCTTCGTTTTTTTGAACTACAGCAAGCAATTGATTGTATTCGTTTATAATTGCCCCATCAATGGCTTCTTTTTTAGCTATTGCCAACGTGTTTTTTAAAGACTCTTCCGTTTCGGTATCAAAAGAGATTTTTTGATTTTTTAAATACTGTTTAAAATCCTGAAAATCGGCATTCGTGAAACTTGGAATCTGATTACCAAGATTAGGATGTTTATAATAATACACCGTTGCATAATTAAAAATCCCATCGTTTTTAATCAATGCATTCGCAATCGTACTCGTTTTAGATTCAGCCATTTGAACATCAGGTAAAATCCCTCCTCCATCATAAACGGTTCTTCCTTTTCTTGTTTTAAACGAATTATAATTGGTTTCTTTTGTTCTTGTAGCCAAACCATTTTTGTCTTTATGTGCATAATCTAAAGCCTGAATACATCTGCCTGAAGGCGTAAAATACCTTGAAATGGTAACTTTCAATTGCGTATTATATGTCAAATCAATTGGTTTTTGTACCAATCCTTTACCAAAACTTCTGCTACCTACAATAACTGCACGATCTAAATCTTGTAATGCACCCGAAACAATTTCTGAAGCCGAAGCGCTTTTATCATTTACAATAATCACCAATGGAATATCCAAATCAACCGGATCAAATGCCGTTTTATACGTATTATTATGTTTTTCGTTGATTGATTTTGTGGTCACAATCACCTCATTCTTTGGCACAAATAAATTACAAATAGTAACCGCTTCATTCAAAAGCCCGCCTGGATTGTTCCGCAAATCCAAAACAATTTGCTTTGCACCCTGCTTCTTCAATTCTAACAAAGCTTCTTTCGTTTCATTCGAGGCTTTTTTATTAAAACGACTTAAAACGATATAACCCGTTTTATCATCAATTTTAGCATAATAAGGAACCGATTTAATTTCGACTTCGTCTAATGAAATCTGAGTAGTATTCATTTTGCCCTGACGCAAATATTTTATATCAATTTTAGTGTTTTTTGTTCCTTTTAAAAGCTGAGAAGCATCCTCTTTAAAATCAGCAAGTATCACATCACCTATTTGGATAATTTCATCACCCGGTTTAAATCCCGCCTTATCAGCCGGAAAATTTTTATAAACCTCGCGCAAAATCAATTTACCCGATTTTTGAGTAATCAAAGCGCCAATCCCGGTATACTCTCCTGTATTATTGATCTTAAATTTTAAAACATCCTGCTCATTAAAATAAACCGTATAAGGATCTAAACTGGCCAGCATTCCTTTGATGGCTGTATCCATCAAATCTCCGGGATTCGTTTCATCCACATAATTGGTATTCAATTCCTTAAAAAGAGTTGTGAAGATTTCGATTTGCTTGGCAATTTCAAAAAAATCGTCTTTAAAACTGGAACCAATAAACAAAAAAGCCGAAGCGACTATAGGAATAATGTATTTTTTCTTAGCAGAGAAGTTCATCTTATTTTTATTATGAACTACTAAAATAGGAATAAATAAGTAATAATAAAATCGGAGAAACTTTCTAGCCGTCTATTTAGGCGAATTATTTTCGCCATTAGAGTTTTCTTTATTCAAAACCTGAGCTACAAATTTCTCAAACAACTGAATGGTTTTGGTATTAATCTCTTCGTAAGACAATCGTTCTTTGGTTTGATAAAAAAACATAAACGCATACGGTTTATCTAGATTATCCAGAAGAATATGTTTATTGAGTCTGTAGGTTTCACGAAGAATTCGTTTAAAACGGTTTCTGTCAACAGCTTTTTTGAAGTTTTTTTTAGAAACCGAAACACCCATTTTAATTTTCTCATTCTCATTCAAAGACCCCGAATGATACACCAAACGCAAAGGATATTTGGAAACCGATTTCCCTTCTGAGAACAACAATCCAATGCTGATTTTACTTTTTAGTTTTTCGTTCTTTGGATAGTTAAAGTTCATTTTGGAGGGATAAAAATTATTTCATTTCTGACCGCAAAGGTACAATTTAACACCAAACCTATTATTATTTAGGTTTTAAATACCGCTAAAAAATTATTTCATACTTTTGCAGCTAATTTTTTTAAAATGCAAAAACTTATTTCCTATCCCATATCGGTTATTTATTATTTGTGTTTTGGACTTACATTAGTCATTTTCCATCCTATCCAATGGATTTGTTTAAATGTTTTTGGTTATGAAGCACACAAAAAAAGTGTTGATTATTTAAACTTTTTTTTGCTAAAATGCACTAACTTAGTAGGAACAACTTATAAATTTAAAAACAGAGAACTTATTCCTGAAGGAGTTCCTTTAATTTTTGTAGCCAATCACCAAAGTATGTACGATATCGTAGCTATGATTTGGTATTTGCGTAAATTTCATTGTAAATTTGTAAGTAAGAAAGAATTAGGCAAAGGAATCCCAAGTGTATCCTACAATTTAAGACATGGAGGAGCAGCCTTAATTGACAGAAAAGACCCCAAGCAAGCTATTCCTGAAATAAAAAGGCTAGGCGAATACATAGAAAGCAACACCCGTTCGGCAGTAATTTTCCCTGAAGGAACCCGAAGCAAAACTGGAAAACCAAAAGAATTTGCCCAAACCGGTGTTAAAATATTGTGCAAAAATGCACCATCAGCATATATTGTTCCTGTGAGTATCAATAATTCGTGGAAAATGGTAAAATTTGGTTTTTTCCCTGTAGGTTTGGGAAATCATCTTACCTTTGTAATTCATAATCCTTTAAAAGTAAGTGATTATAATTTTCCTGAATTAATGGAGAAGACGGAAAGTGCAGTAGTAAAAGGAATACAATTTTAATATATATAAAATGTCTATAAAAAACATTCGATTAGAGGTTATGCAGTTTTTGGAAAAAAACGTGGCTAGCTATATGGATCAATACCTGATTCCAGTAGAACAAATATGGCAGCCATCGGATTTTTTACCAAACTCTGAAGGAGATAACTTCTTAGAAGAAGTAAAAGAATTACGCGAAATCTCAAAAGATTTACCTTATGATTTTTGGGTAGCCATGGTAGGTGACATGATTACCGAAGAAGCACTTCCTACTTATGAAAACTGGTTAATGGAAGTGGAAGGAGTAGATAACGAAGGAAGAAACGGATGGTCTGCCTGGGTTCGTCAATGGACAGGTGAAGAAAATCGTCATGGTGATTTATTAAATAAATACTTGTATTTATCCGGTCGTGTAAACATGCGTGAAATCGAAATGACAACCCAACACCTTATAAATGACGGTTTCGACATTGGAACAGGTAGAGACCCTTATAAAAACTTCGTTTACACCAGTTTCCAAGAGCTTGCTACCTACGTTTCTCACAACAGAGTTTCGCAATTAGCTAAAAAATACGGAGATAAAAAATTATCAAAAATGTGTAAAATGATTGCCGGTGACGAAATGCGTCATCACCATGCCTACAGTCATTTTGTGAGCGAAATTTTCAAAGTAGACCCAAGCGAAATGATGCTTGCTTTCCAATACATGATGAAAGCTAAAATTGTAATGCCGGCACATTTCTTAAGAGAATCAGGAGCTAAAATAAGTTCAGCATTTGAATTATTTTCTGATTCTGCGCAACGTATCGGAGTATATACAGCCCAAGATTATGTTGAAATCATGCAGAAATTGATTGACAAATGGGAAATCGACAAAATCGTTGGTTTAAGTGATGAAGCCGAAAAAGCACGTGACTACCTGATGAAATTACCTGCAAGAATGGCTAAAATTTCAGAAAGATTAGTCATCCCTAAAGAATCTCATATATTCAAATGGGTTGAACCAGCTAGATTGTAGACCCGAGCGATAGCGAACTGGCGAAGCAATTTAGATTTCAGAAGGCAGATTTTAGATTGAAAATTACCTCTTAGATATCATTGGAAATTGCCTTTAATTTATATTGCTGATTTTTAAGGTTTAGACTTTAAAAATCAGCTTTTTTTATAAAATACTTCCGAACATGAATAATACCGAATTAATAAGCAACACCATCCATTTTGTAAAACAACAATTAGAAAATGCCGAAGGCGGACACGATTGGTTTCATATCGAAAGAGTGTATAAAAATGCTTTGTTAATTGCCCGCGAAGAAACATGCGATTTACAAATCGTACAACTTGCTGCCTTACTACACGACATTGCTGATAGTAAATTTCACAATGGAGACGAGTCTATTGGTCCAAAAATAGCACGTGATTTCTTGACATCTCAACAACTTGATTCAGAAACAACAGATCATATTGTGGCTATCATTGAAAACATTTCGTTCAAAGGGGGTAATTTTGAAAAAAAATTCAAATCCATCGAATTAGATATTGTTCAGGATGCGGATCGTTTAGATGCCATTGGAGCCATCGGAATCGCCAGAACGTTCAATTATGGCGGTTTTAAAAACAGAGCACTATACGATCCTAAAATCGCTCCTAAATTAAACATGAGTACCGAAGAATACAAAAGCAGTCAGGCACCAACCATTAATCACTTCTATGAAAAATTATTGTTACTGAAAGACAAAATGAATACTCCCACGGCCAAAAAGATTGCTCAGGAGAGACATCGTTTTATGGAATCCTTCTTATCTCAATTCTATGCAGAATGGGAAGGCGCAAAATAAACAACTGAGGATTTTTAGGCCTTTTCTTTAAAACACAGCATTTATCATACAAAAAACTGCTTTTTAACAGATTATTATGTGATTTTGTCATTATTAACAAATTTTTATGAGCAACTACTTGCCAGAATAATTTACGAAATATAGATTTGCAAAATTAATGAGAAAGGCAATAAAACATATCATCCCTTTATGTCTAATGCTGTTATTAGGTAGTGGCTCATCCTTAGCCCATACATTAACAGCAACTCATTTGGCGACTACTGTAGTTAAAAAAACTACAATTGAAAACACTAACAAAATAGGATTAGAACATTTGTTTATCGATCAATCTAATGCTGACAATCCTGTTCTTGAGATCTACAAAAAAAGAGAAATAACCGTTGACAATGAAGAAGAAGATTCGGAAATATCCGTTTCTAAGAAGACGTTAGAAAAACCGTCTTATATTATTTCTTCTTTCAAAAAAACATCTCTTTCTTTCATTTCTTATCAAAAAAACAACTCTTTCGGTTTCCGCAAAGAGATTTCTTATTTACGCGTATACAAACCTCTGTATATTATCTTCGAGGTATTCCGTATTTGATTTTCATTTTTATTTAGTAAGCGCATTATTAATCGCTTATTCACACTGTATTTCTTGTCAATAATTTTAAATACGACAAGCAAATAGGGTCAGTCTGTTGTTGTTTTTATTTCCACAACACATATTATCACAAAACTTATCGTTAAAAAACCTAACTATCATGAAAAAGAATGCGATTTTCATTGGTCTAATGGCTGCTTTATGCACTATTGGATGTAATTCACACAAAGAAGAAAAAAAAGAAGAGAGGACATTTCAGGTAACCAATCCTGTTGCCATGGACACCTCAATTGTAAAAGAATACGTTTGCCAAATTCACTCCATTCGTCATATTGAATTGAGAGCCATGGAAAAAGGGTACCTACAAAAAATAAGCGTTGACGAAGGTCAGAAAGTTAGAAAAGGCCAATTGATGTTCCAAATCATGCCTAACATTTACCAAGCCGATTTACAAAAAGCCAAAGCGGAAGGAAATGTGGCATCTATTGAATACAAAAACACAAAACTTTTAGCTGACAGCAAAGTAGTTTCTCCAAACGAATTAGCACTATCAAAAGCCAAATACGACAAGGCAAATGCTGAAATCGCACTGGCCCAAACCCATTTAGGATTTACTACTATCAGAGCTCCTTTCGATGGTGTTATGGATCATTTGTTGGCAAGAGAAGGAAGTATGCTGGAAGAAGGGGAATTATTGACTTCACTTTCTGATAACAGTAAGATGTGGGTATATTTCAATGTACCTGAAGCAGAATACTTAAACTACATGGAAAGCGCCAATAAAGACAAGAAACAAAAAGTACAACTTTTAATGGCTAACAATCATGTATTTGATCAAACTGGTATCGTAGAAACCATAGAAGGAGAATTCAATAATGAAACAGGAAACATTGCCTTTAGAGCAACTTTCCCAAATCCAAAAGGAATTTTAAGACACGGAGAAACAGGTACAATTTTGATGACAATTCCATTGAAAAATGTACTAATCATTCCTCAAAAAACAACTTTTGAAATATTAGACAAACGTTATGTTTTTGTAATTGATAAAAACGGAGTAGTCAGACAAAGAGAAATCACAATTGGAGCAACTTTAGAAAACCTTTTTGTTGTGAAAAAAGGATTGGAAACAACTGATCAAATCTTATTAGACGGATTACGATTGGTTAAAAACAATGAAAAAGTGAAGTTCAAAGCTGAAAATGCTCAAAATGTATTAAAACACCTTGATGTTTACGCAGAGTAAAAACCCATAAAAAAACAACAAAATGTTTAAAAAGTTTATTCAAAGACCCGTCTTAGCGATTGTTATTTCGGTCATCATTGTCTTTATGGGGTTGCTTGCTATCAAACAATTACCCATTTCACAATTCCCTGAAATTGCGCCAACAACAGTAAACATCTTTATCGCCTATCCTGGTTCGAGTTCAGATGTATTAGTAAAATCGACCTTAATTCCGCTTGAAACAGCTATCAATGGTGTACCCGGAATGCGTTATATCGCTTCTGATGCTACCAGTGCCGGAGAAGGAACCATTCGTGTTATTTTTGAACCGGGAACCGACCCCAACGTCGCCGTTATCAGGGTAAAAACCAGAGTCGACCAGGTGATGCCTTTATTACCTGATTTGGTACAACGTGAAGGGGTAATTATTACTCCCGTACAACCAAGTATGTTGATGTATGTGGATTTATACAGTAAAAAAGGGCATGAAATGGATGAAAAATTCCTTTACAATTATGCCTATACGAACATGCTTCGTGAAATACAACGTATCAACGGAATTGCCAGTGCGCAAATTTTGGGTAGCCGTAAATATGCAATGCGTATTTGGTTAAAACCAGACCGTATGCGTGCTTACAATATTTCGGCCGAAGAAGTAATGGAAGCCATGCAGGAACAAAGTATTCTGGCAAGACCCGGAAGGATTGGACAAAGTTCCGGTATAAAATCACAATCACTTGAATATGTATTAACATACAGAGACAGATATTCTACTCCTGAAGAATACAAAGATGTAATTATTCGTGCCAATGCAAATGGTGAAGAAATAAAACTAGGCGATATTGCCAATGTAGAATTAGGAAGTGAATTTTATGATATCTATGACAACTTAGACGGTAAACCATCTGCCTCTATCGTTTTAAAACAAACGCTTGGAACCAATGGTAGCGATGTAATCAAAGCAGTAAAATCGAAATTAAAAGAACTGGAAAAAGACTTACCTCCTGGAGTGGGTTACAAAATCAGTTATGACGTATCGAGTTTCTTAGATGCCTCTATCGAACAGGTATTAGACACCCTTAGAGATGCCTTTGTTTTGGTATCAATCGTAGTATTCCTGTTTTTAGGAGACTGGCGTTCAACACTTATTCCGGTTATTGCCGTACCTGTTTCCTTGATTGGTGCTTTCTTTGTAATGCAAATGTTTGGCTTGTCGATCAACCTGATTACGCTCTTTGCCTTAGTACTGGCGATTGGTATTGTGGTCGATGATGCGATTGTGGTGGTAGAAGCCGTCCACGTAAAAATGGCAGAAGAACATCTCACGCCATTCAAAGCTTCTAAAGCAGTATTAGGTGAAATTGGAGGAGCTATTATTGCGATTACCTTAGTAATGGTTTCGGTATTTATTCCAATTTCGTTCATGACAGGACCAGTTGGGGTATTCTATCGCCAATTCTCAATTACAATGGCAGGATCTATCATCATCTCTGCAGTGGTTGCATTGACACTTACTCCTGTACTTTGTGCGATGTTATTAAAACACAATCACGGTGAAGCCAGAAAAAAGTCGCCTATTGATCGCTTTATTGATTGGTTCAACAGAGGTTTTGAAAAACTTACAGGGCATTATGTTGGCATTTTGAAACACATTGTAAACAGAAGGGTAATCACTTTCGGAATCTTAATTGGATTTAGTGTTGCTACCTATCTTACAAATCAAGCGTTACCAGCCGGATTTATTCCAAGTGAGGATCAGGGGATGATTTATGCTATCATTCAAACTCCTCCGGGAACAACTTTAGAGCGTACCAATGATGTTGCAAAAAAATTACAAAGAATCTGTGAAGAAATAGATGGTGTATCATCTGTATCTTCATTAGCAGGATATGAAATTATGACGGAAGGACGAGGATCGAATGCCGGTACCTGTTTGATTAACTTGAAACCTTGGGAAGAAAGAAGCCATTCGGTACATGAAATCATGGAAGAATTGGAAAATAAATCAAAAAATCTTGGGGCTGTAATTGAATATTTTGAACCACCGGCAGTACCTGGATTTGGTTCATCAGGAGGTTTCTCTTTACGTTTATTGGATAAAACGAATGGAACGGATTATCAGGAATTTCAAAGAGTTAACAATGATTTCCTTGCTGAATTAGAAAAACGCAAAGAATTAACCGGAGTATTTACTTTCTACTCTGCTAATTATCCGCAATTAAAATTAGACATTGACAATAAAGCGGCCATGCAAAAAGGAGTAACTATCAAAAAGGCTATGGATAATTTAAATATCCTTATTGGTAGTACTTACGAACAAGGATTTATCAAATTCGGACAATTCTTTAAAGTATACACTCAGGCTGGTCCGGAATACCGAAGAATCCCTTCGGATTTAGAAAATTTATTTGTTAAAAATGAAGCGGGAGAAATGGTTCCTTACTCTTCATTCATGAAAGTAACCAAACATTTAGGACCTAATGAAATTACCCGTTATAACTTGTACAATTCAGCTGCCATTCGTGGATTACCAGCTAAAGGATATACCAGTGCCGATGCAATTAATGCTATTAAAGAAGTAGCAAAATTAAAATTGCCAAGAGGATACGATATTGCCTGGGAAGGTTTATCCTATGATGAGGCAAACAGAGGAAATGACGCTTTATATGTATTCGGAGTAGTATTGATTTTCGTATATCTGGTTTTAGCGGCTCAATACGAAAGTTTCTTATTACCACTAGCCGTATTACTATCCTTACCTGTTGGATTCTTTGGTTCATTTGCCTTATTGCAATTAATGGGATTATCAAATGACGTTTATGCTCAGATTGGGGTCATTATGCTTATCGGATTACTCGGTAAGAATGCCGTGCTTATCGTAGAAGTCGCCGTCCAGAAACGGGCTCAGGGTATGAGTATTGTTGATTCGGCAATGGAAGGGGCTAAATTACGTTTCCGTCCAATTTTGATGACATCGTTTGCCTTTATCGCCGGATTAATTCCATTAGTTATTGCTACCGGTGCAGGAGCTATTGGTAACCGAACTATTGGAGGTTCTGCAATGGGAGGAATGATTATCGGAACCCTATTTGGTGTATTTGTAATCCCTGGTTTGTATTACATATTTGCAAAAATGAGTGACGGTCGTACTTTAATCCAGGATGAACATAACGAACCGGCTTCAGAAGAGTTCATGAGAGCCAGCGAAGGCGATAGCAAGCTGAAATTGAAGCTTAAAGAAATGAACAAACTATTGAAAACATTAATGAAAAGAGAGGAAGACAATGAATAATCCAATTTTCAAATTTATAAACATAAGGTCAGTGCTAGGACTGACCTTATCTACCCTGGTTTTTCAAAGCTGCGTTCCTACAAGAACCGTACGCGATGAAAAAAAGGATTTGCCTGAACAATTTCAGAATGTAGCTTCGAACGATACAACCAATTCGGCTCAAATTAAATGGAAAGCATTTTTTAATGATGAAAATTTAGCTTCGCTTATAGATACTGCTTTAGTAAACAATCAGGAATTAAATATCTTTTTACAACAGGTTGATATGGCTAAGAATGAAATTCAGGCCAGAAAAGGAGAATACCTTCCATTTGTAGGTATTCAGGCTGCAGCCGAAGTAGAAAAAGTAGGTCGTTATACCAGTCAGGGTGCTAATGATGCTAACACTGAAATTAAACCCGGAAAAGAATTCCCGGAACCCTTACAAAATTATAAAGTTGGAGCTTTTGCAAGCTGGGAACTGGACGTTTGGAAAAAATTGCGCAATGCTAAAAAAGCAGCTGTAATGGAATACCTTTCTACTGTAGAAGGTAAAAACTTCATGGTAACCAGTTTAATTGCTGAAATTGCTGATTCTTACTATGAATTACAGGCTTTAGATAATAAGCTAAGCATTCTGACTCAAAACTTAGAATTGCAAAACAATGGCTTAAGAATCATTCGTTTGCAAATGCAGGCAGCTAAAGCTACAGCACTTGGAGTTCAGAGATTAGAAGCTGAAGTGTATAAAAACACAGCCGAATTATATTCCGTAAAACAGGAAATTGTAGAAACAGAAAACAAACTGAATTTCTTAATTGGTCGTTCACCTCAACATATTACACGTGATTCTGATCAATTTATAGAAAAAGAAATAGATACAATGTATGTAGGTATTCCTTCTCAGCTCTTAACTAATCGTCCTGACATTAGACGAGCAGAATATGAATTGCAGGCAGCCAAACTGGATACACAGGTTGCTAAAGCAAATTTTTATCCGTCATTTACGTTAAGAGCTGGTGTAGGTTTAGAGTCTTTTAAAACAAAATACCTAACCTCTACTCCTGAATCCTTATTGTATGGTTTAGCTGGCGATATGGTAGCACCTTTAATCAACAGAAATGCAATTAAAGCAACCTACTACAATGCCAATGACAAACAATTGCAGGCAGTTTTTGATTATGAAAAAACCATCTTAAATGCTCATATCGAAGTATTAAATGGTTTATCAAAAATTGAAAACCTGAAGAAAAGCTATGAGCAAAAAGAACATCAGGTGGAAGCTTTGACGAACTCTATTGAAATCACCAATAAACTTTTTAGTGCCGCCAGAGCCGATTATATGGAAGTTTTATTAACGCAACGTGATGCTTTAGAATCTAAACTACAATTAGTAGAAACTAAAAAAGAACAATTAGCAGCTAAAGTTAATATGTACAAATCATTAGGCGGTGGATGGAATTAATTTTCATCTAAAGTTTGATAGTCTTTAAAAAACATCCCTAATGAAAAGCAAAGCCACTATTCTCAGAGTGGCTTTGTTATTTTTTATTATTGGACTAAAACATACTTTTTCTGCTTTTCATCAAATCTTAAAACACTTGATTTTGTATTTTCTTTTTTGATGATTTCTTTATCACAATCATCGTCATACGTATAGTCTTTAAACTTAGTTTTAACAGTGATGTCATTGAATTTATCTGTGAATTTATCACTAAAAATGAATATACTTTTTGACTTTTCTAATAACGCATTTTCACATCCATTACCATTATCTCCTCTAAATTTTTCAAGTTCAAAATCATGCAGCACTTCAATAATTTTATTGTTTTTAAAATAGTAAAGATTAATTGCTTCAGTGGTGTATAAATCAACTCTGGAACTCGCACTATAACTGTATCTTATCCCAAAAGCTCTGGTGTTTTTATTCAGATAATAAAGCCCTGTATCAATCTTTAATTCACTAAAACGTAAGGCATCCGAAGTCCATTCTGCTTTTTTAGTGTAGTTTGTTTCAAATGAATTAGAATTTTTATTCCAAACCAATATGTTGTTGTCAATATCAAAACATTCTTCACATTCAGGATCAATATTTGTTTTAACGGGTAAAAGAACAATCACTTTATCTTTTTGATTAGGAATCGCTTTTAAGCATATTTTATCACTCAACAAATCCTTTTCATTGACTTTTAAAAATTGAATTGCCTTATTAACGATGTCCTTATCTGATTGTTCCTGTCCCAAAAAAATTGTTGTAAAAAAGAATACAACCAGCACTAAAATGTTTCTCATTTTTAAATTTATCCTAAATTCTGCTGTCTAAAATCTGTAATCTAAAATTATAATCCCTTAGCTTTCATTTCCAGAATTACATCCGAAGGATTCAAAAAAGTAGGGGCTTGTTCCGTAATACTTCCTGCTCGTTTTTTGTTTAATTTAAAAACCACATCTTGTTCACTGGTAAACAACAAGGCACTTAAAAAAGGCTTGTTCATATAGGAAAATAAAATAGGATAACTTTCCTCTAAACTGTGAAAACTTTCTATTTCTTCTGTTTTGTAACGCGCAATGATGGACATTGCCATCCTGTCGTTTTCCTGCAAAACCGGACGAACATAAATATTCTTTAATTCAGTATCTCCAATCGTTTTTGCAAGGGTTAATTTGGCAAAAGTCTTATCTTCTATACTTTGCTTCACTCTTTCCCAAAAAAGAGCAAATAAGGGCTCGTATGACATTATATTTTTAATTATTTAATACTGAAATTGTATTCTGTAAACTGTAAACTGCGACTGAGAACTAAGAACTGCTACTGCAAACTGAATACTCAAAATTACTCTCCTGTAAAAACGGCTTTTCTTTTTTCTAAAAAGGCTTTCGTTCCTTCTTTAAAATCTTCGGTTCCAAAACATCTTCCAAAAGATTTAATTTCGGTTTCAAAACCATTTTCCCCTTCTTTAAAGTTGGCATTCACCGCCTGAATCGCCATTGCTATGGCTGCAGGGGAATTTTTTATCATTTTTTGAGCAATTTCATTACACACAGAAAGCAAATCCTCTTGTTTTACCACATGATTTACTAAGCCCTCTCTGTGTGCTTCTTCGGCAGAAATCATACCTGCAGTTAAAATCATTTCTAAGGCTCGTCCTTTACCAATTAATTGTGGTAAACGCTGTGTACCTCCATAACCCGGAATTACACCTAAGGACACCTCTGGAAGTCCCATTTTAGCATTTTCAGATGCCACACGAATATGACAAGCCATAGCCAACTCTAATCCGCCACCAAGGGCAAATCCATTAATGGCTGCAATAACAGGGACTCTTAGATTTTCAACAAAATTGAACAAAGTTTCCTGACCTTGAGCTGATAATTGAATGCCTTCTTCTACCGAAAATTCGGCAAACTCAGCAATATCAGCTCCCGCAACAAATGCTTTCTCTCCACTTCCTGTCAAAATAATAACTCGCGTATCCTGATTTTGTTCCAATTCAGAAAAAGCATGATGCAATTCCTGAATAGTCAGTTTATTTAAAGCATTTAATTTTTCCGGACGATTAATAGTAATAGTTGCAATATTATGCTCTTTTTCAATCAAAATATTTTTGTAGCTCATGGTATTGATTTAAGAGTTAATAATTGGGAGAGCAACTGTAAAACGTGTTCCTTTTCCAAATTCAGTATCAAAGACAATTGTTCCTTTATAGTTTTCAATAATATTCTTTATAATTCCTAATCCCAATCCCATTCCGCTACTTTTTGTAGTAAACTTAGGCTCAAATATTCGGATTTTATCTTCTTCTTTAATACCTACTCCATTGTCTTCAACCTCTATCAACACATTATCCTTTTCTTTTTTTACTGATACTGCCACCCTTTTTTCTTCTTGTGATTCAGGAATTGCTTGAATGGCATTTTTTACTAAGTTAGTGATAATTCGGATTAATTGTGTTCGATCAATCTTAGAAATTATTTCAGGGGCACTACTTTCAAAAACTATTTGATCTTCATTAAAAATATCCAAAGCCAGTTCGACAACAGCAACTACATTCAGCGTTTCATTTTGCTGTGCTGGCATCGAAGCAAAATTAGAAAAAGCCGAAGCTACAGATGTCATCGTATCAATTTGCTGAATCAATGTTTCTGAATAATCCCTCATTTTCTGGACAATATTGGGATCTTCAGGATTAAATTTTCGCTGAAAACTCTGCACGGTTAAACGCATTGGCGTAAGCGGATTTTTAATCTCATGTGCCACTTGTTTTGCCATTTCGCGCCAAGCCTCTTCCCTTTCGCTTTGGGCTAACTTAATGGCACTTTTTTCTAATTTAGTTTCTTTATTATTGTAAAAAAAAGTTTCATTTCCTTGGTTTCTTTTTATTCCTTTTGCGATTGCAATTATTGGAAGTTGGTGAAAGCCT
>JALRGZ010000241.1 GCA_023253295.1 Flavobacterium sp. | reverse complement strand
ACAGATGATAAAATTTTTGTTGTTTCCAGGTCAATTCTTGAATTTGTTGCTAGTAATTCTTTATTTGAATATTTGAATAATTCCAATAAAGTAATTTCAAAAGCGCAGTTGAGTGTAGGTGGAATCACAGGCACTTTAGTGGATGTACGATTGGTTTTTAAAATGGCACTCGAAAAAGGAGCTACCGCTTTGATTTTGTGTCATAATCATCCATCAGGAACTTTGATTCCCAGTGATGCCGATAAACAAATTACTAAGAAGTTAAAAGTGGCTGGTGACAGTTTAGAAATTAAAGTATTGGATCACTTAATTGTAACCGAAACAAAATACTACAGCTTTGTAGATGAAGGCATGTTTTAAACGCTCAAACAATTATGAATTAGTGGAGCGTTTTTTATTTTTAAGCTAATTGTTCAATCAAAGTAGTTATGCTCATATAACTCATGATAGCCACCACAAACCAGCCTGTGGTACTTAGCCATAAAGGGTGCTTGTATTCTCCAAAAATGCTCTTCTTTTTTACTGCTAAAAGCATCAATCCTAATGAAATTGGGAGGATAAAACCATTAATGGTTCCTGCCCAAATTAAGATGACAATCGGTTTTCCCCACAACACAAAAATGAAGGTAGATATCAAAATAAAAATAACAATATGAATATTACTTTGCTTTTCAAATGAAGGTTTTAAGGTTTTGAAAAATGAAATAGAAGTATATGCCGAACCTACAACCGAGGTAATAGATGCTGCCCAAATTACCAATCCAAAGATTTTATAGCCTATTTTTCCGGCTGCAAATTCATAGGCCGAAGCGGCAGGATTATCAGCGCTAAGCGTAGCTCCTTTTATAATTACACCTAATGCAGCAAGGAAAAGCATTACCCGCATTACCGATGCTAATAAAATAGCGGTTACCGAACTTCTGCTTACTTCTTTTTGATTGTCAATTCCTGTAATCCCTGAATCTAATAATCGGTGCGCTCCCGCAAAAGTAATATAACCACCCACCGTACCACCAACGAGGGTTACAATGGCAGTCCAGCTTAATTTTTCAGGTAATACCGAACGAATAATGACTTCTTTGATAGGAGGATTTGTAATGAAGGCAATGTAGCAAGTAATTCCAATCATGGTAATTCCGAGGATTTTTACAAACCAATCCATGGCTTTCGAAGCTTCTTTCATTAGGAAAATAAAAACAGCTATTAAAGCACTTATAGCAGCTCCTTGTTGCACGCTAATGCCAAAAAGAACATTCAATCCTAATCCTGCTCCGGCAATGTTTCCTATGTTAAAAGCTAATCCTCCCAGAACCACTAAAACCGTCAATAAATGCCCCATTCCTGATTGCATTTCATTAGCAATTTCAGATGCTTTTTTACCACTAACGGTAATGATTCTCCAAATGTTTAATTGAGTGAAAATATCAATGATTACCGAAATCAAAATAATAGCGCCACAACTCGCTAAAAATTCTTTGGTATAATTAGTGGTTTGTGTTAAAAAGCCCGGGCCAACTGCCGATGTTGCCATCAGGAAAGCAGCACCTAATAATGCTTTTTTATCAAATGTTTTTTTCATGCTTATCGTAATGGTTTAATTTGAATATGATTTTGATTGAGTTTCTTATAAAGTGATTTGGCAAAAAGCACCGCATGTTTTCCATCGCCATGTATGCAAATGGTTTCGGCTAGCAAAGGAATTTTGTTGCCTAAAACACTTGTTACGGTTCCGGTTTGTATTATTTGAAGTACTTGTTCGATAGCTTCCGTTTCCGATTCTATCAGTGCATTAGAATTAGTTCTTGGGGTCAGAGTGCCGTCGTTTTGGTAAGTTCGGTCGGAAAATGCTTCTCCGATAAACTGAATTCCAGATTTGTTACTTGCTTTTTCCATTTCGGAATTTGGTAAACCAAAAAAACATAAGTGAGTATCCATTTCCTTAACAGATTGGGTTAGGATGTAAGCCAGTTCAAAATCTTTTGCAGCCATATTATACAAAGCCCCATGAGGTTTTACATGTTGTAGCTTTGTTCCAAAACCGGCTGCAATATTGGATATAGTATGAATTTGATCCAGCATTATTTTGTGTAGCTCTTCAGCAGGGAAATTCATATTGGTTCTTCCAAAATTGGCTCTGTCGGGAAAAGAAGGATGTGCGCCAATCGCAATACCATATTCCAAGCAAAGTTCAATGGTTTTTTTCATAGTATCTTCATCACCCGCATGGTAACCGCAGGCAATATTGGCGGAACTGATAAAAGGAAGTAGCTCTTTTTCGTTGCCTATTCCTTCCCCTAAATCACAATTGATGTCTATAAAGTTTTTCATGAAAAATGTTGCTGAATAAGTGTTTCTAAAAGTTTGATTTGCTGGTTTTGTTTTTCTAATAATTTTTCGGCTTCCGCCAAAGAAATAATCGAAAAGGAAATAGATTCACTGGGTTTTATTTGGGCACATTTAGAAATATCAGTTGTAATAATATGTGCGATTTTTGGATATCCTCCTACGGTTTGACAATCAGGCATTAATGCAATCAATTGACCATCGGGTAAGAGCTGTATGGTTCCTTTGGCTACAGCCGAAGAAATCATCTCCCTATTTTCTTTTGTTTCTAAAGCTGTTCCGATCAGCCGATAACCCATACGATTGGAATTATTAGAAACGGTGAATGCTTTCTTAATTAAAGTTTGTTGTGATGCAGTGGTAAGTAAATCAAAATCAACTCCTGTTGTAACTCTAATTTCATTTGAAATGGGTAAGGCAAAAGCCGCTCCGTTAATTTTGAAGTACGCTCCTTGTTTTAAACTTTGTATAATATTTTGGGCAATTGGGGTTGGTTCTTTCAAAATATTAAGATAGTCTCCTTTTTGAATAGCACGTCCCTGAAAACCTCCTTTTTTAGTTGCAAAATGCGTCGCATAACTGTTTAGGAATTCATCGGCTTGAAATCCACCGGCTATTGCCATATAAAGACGAAAACCGGCACTTGGTTTTTTTATTTCCAATAAAGAACCTGCTTTGATAAAATGTGGCTGGTTCAACGGAATTTCGTTGCCATTTACTTTTGGAATTAATCCGCCTCCTGAAAAACTAATTAAAGCTTCTTTTTCAAATGAAAATTGGTGTGGCGACTGGACGATTTCTAAGACGGGAGCGCCTGTTTCATTTCCTACCAATAGATTTGCAATCGCAGTGGAATACTGACACAAACTTCCTCCCACACCAATCCCGAAAGACAGGGAGCCCCAACGGCCTAAATCCTGAATACTGGTTTGGATACCGGATTGTAATACTTGTATCATGGCTTGTAATTTTCAAATTCTTCTACACTAATGGGAACGAACTTTACTTGATTTCCAGCTTGTAAAAGGAAAGGATTCGTTCGTTCAGTGTCAAATATTTTTAAAGGAGTCTGACCAACAATATTCCAGCCTCCCGGACTTTCGATAGGGTAAATACCTGTTTGATTTCCGCCAATAGCAACTGCTCCGGCTGGCATTTTCAATCGGGGTTGTTTTTTTCTGGGTGTAGTTAATGACTCCGGAAGAATTCCCAAATAAGGGAAACCAGGTAAAAATCCAACCATAAAAACGGTGTAAATTGTTGTGGTGTGTAGTTCTATTATTTTAGAAACAGATGTTTGGTGATACATCGCCATTTCTTCTAAATCTAATCCGTATTTTGGGTCATAGCACACTGGAATTTCAATCAAATTTGAAGTTGTGTTTTCCAGAATTTCAGGATTCCAATTAGCTATAATTTTTTGAAGGTAATTACTAAAACGTTCTGAAATACTTTCCGGTGAAATAGGAAGATAGTTTTTTACTGTAAAAGGATTGTAATGAATGGTTAGCGTACAATAGCTGGGAACCATTTCTATGATTCCTTGTAAAGCTAAGGATTTTATTAGTCCTTGTAAAGTAGTTACTTTTTGATAAATATTTAAGTCAATCTTTTTTCCTAACTCGATAGTTAGGGATTGCTCTCCTAATGAATAAATTTGAAATTCCTGATTCAAAATGCAAACATGTTTTCACAAATATAAGTTTTTTGGAAACGGGAGTTTCGGGATTTATTATTTTCTTGATAAATGCATTGTTTGCGGGCTTTAATTTGTAATGTTTAACAGGTTTGCTATATTTGGTTCGTCTTATTTCTGGAATTGTCTTAAAAAAGTAAATAATTGTTTTTGTCAAAAATCAGATGAAGTGATACTAATTGCTTTTCTTTTGTATAGAAAAGAGGGAAAGGGATATTTTTGAGTGAAAAAATGGTTAAAAAATATTTTATTAGGAGTAAAACATGATAAATTTGGATATTAAAGATGTATTCTTTGATTTGGATCATACCCTTTGGGATTTTGATAGGAATTCTAAGGTTACTTTTGAAAAAATTTTTAGCCAAAATCATCCCGAAGTAGCTATTGATGATTTTATTAAGCATTATGTGCCCAATAATCAGGCTTGTTGGAAATTGTATCAATACGATAAAATTACCCATCAACAGTTGCGTTATGATAGATTGAGATTGTCATTTGATGCTATAGGGTATGCGATTTCGGATACTGAGATTGATTACATTTCGCAGGAATACATTGATTTGCTGACGGAAAATAATCATCTTTTTGAGGGGACTTTCGAGATTTTGGATTATTTAGTAGAAAAATACAAGCTACATGTCATAACCAATGGTTTTGCACATGTTCAACAAAAGAAATTGAATAATGCTAAATTGAGTAGCTATTTTTCAACGATAACCAATTCAGAAATGGCTGGTGTTAAAAAGCCTAATCCTATCATTTTTGAATATGCATTAAATTTGGCGAAAGCCAAAAAAGAAACAAGCATCATGATAGGCGATTCTATTGAAGCGGACGTATTGGGAGCTTTAGAAGCGGGGATAGACGCTATTTATTTTAATGAAAACAAAGAAGCTGTAGACAGCAATATTAAACAAATCAATCATTTGTTAGAACTTAAAAACTACTTATAACTATGAAAAAACAATTATTATTGCTTTTATTGCTGGTTTCCAGTTTTGGATTTGCGCAAACTTTAAACGATTATAAAACGGTAATTGTACCTCTGAAGTTCGATTTTTTAAAAACAGAAAATCAATATCGAATGTCAACTTTGTCTAAATTTAATTTGAATAAAGTAGGTTTTGATGTGTTTTATTCAAATGAGGTTGTGCCAAATAGTATCAATAGATGTGCTGTTTTAAATTATGATATCGTTAAAGAGAACGGTTTCTTAACGACTAAATTATATGTTACTTTTAAGGATTGTTATGGGAAAATTGTTTTTCAATCAGAAATAGGATTGAGTAGAGAAAAGGATTTTCAAGCAGCCTACAATGAAGCTTTGAATAAAGCATTTGAATCTGTTTATGCTTTAGAATACCAATATAACGGAGGTATGAATACGGTGGCTGAAGAAAAGGTGGCAAAAGTTGAAAAATTTGTTCAACCGGCTAAGATAGAGAAAATTGACAAAGTAGAAACTGTAGTTGCTGTTGGAGGATCAAGTGTTGTAACTCCTAACACAACAGTAGAATCAAATCAAATACTTTTTGCACAACCTTTAGCGGGAGGCAATTATCAGTTAATTGATAGTACGCCAAGTATTATAATGAAAATTTATAAAACTTCGGATGTTAATTCTTTTATTGCTCAAAAAGGAAATCTACAAGGGGTTTTAGTGAAGAAAAATAATGAATGGTTTTTTGAATATTATGATAATGACCAATTGGTTTCAGAAAAAATAAACGTTAAGTTTTAATCCATAAAGAAAGGCTTTCAAATTGAAATTGAAAGCCTTTCTTTTTTAATATCCGTATTTATCTTTCCAACGATTTTTTAGAAATTCTCTGGTTGTTTTCTCTCTGGCATTTTCACCCGGAACATAAATGGGGGTGTTTTTTATTTCATCCGGTAAGTATTCCTGTTCGGCAAAATTGTTAGTATAATCATGCGAATATTTATACTCTTCACCATAACCCAATTCCTTCATCAATTTGGTAGGCGCATTGCGTAGATGAATAGGAACAGATAAATCCCCCGTCTGTTTTACAATTTGCTGCGCTGTATTGATGGCCATGTAAGAAGCATTACTTTTTGGCGAAGTGGCTAAATAAATAGCGCATTGACTCAAAAGAATTCTGCTTTCCGGGTAACCAATAGTTGTTACTGCCTGAAAGGTGTTATTAGCCATTATCAAAGCTGTAGGATTGGCATTTCCGATGTCTTCACTTGCCGAAATCAATAATCTTCGGGCAATAAATTTCACATCTTCGCCACCTTCAATCATTCGGGCTAACCAATATACCGCTCCGTTTGGATCGCTTCCGCGAATGGATTTGATAAAAGCCGAAATAATGTCATAATGTTGTTCGCCGGTTTTGTCATACAGCACCGTATTTTGTTGTACTAATTCTAAAACACGATTATTAGTAATGATAATTTCTTCTTCAGCCGAAGCGTTAATTACTAATTCGAAAATATTCAGCAATTTGCGACCATCACCGCCTGAAAGTCTTAGTAAAGCTTCGGTTTCTTTGAGCTGGATGTTTTTGTTTTTCAGGTATACATCTGTTTTCATGGCACGTTCCAAAAGCGCTATCAAATCAGCCTTTGTAAAAGCGTTTAAAATATACACCTGACAACGGGATAAAAGAGCAGGAATTACCTCAAAACTTGGATTTTCGGTTGTAGCACCTACCAGTGTAATCCAGCCTTTTTCTACAGCAGCCAGTAACGAATCCTGTTGCGATTTGCTAAAACGATGAATCTCATCAATAAACAAAATGGGGTTTTTAGCTGTAAAAAGCCCACCACTTTGTTTGGCTTTATCGATTACTTCACGAATGTCTTTTACCCCCGAATTAATGGCACTTAACACAAAAAAAGGTCTTTGCGATTGCTGTGCAATAATTTGCGCTAAAGTCGTTTTTCCCGTTCCGGGAGGCCCCCAGAAAATTAAAGATGGGATAATTCC
>JALRGZ010000228.1 GCA_023253295.1 Flavobacterium sp. | reverse complement strand
ATTTTGCTTTTCCCCTGCTTTTAAATCAACTCGCTGAAAAGCACGTAATGTTTTTAATGGACCGTCTGGATCATTTAATTTTCTAACATATACCTGAACGATTTCTGTACCATCTCGTTTGCTTATATTTTGTATTGGAAAACTTAAGCTTACCCCTTCATTCGATTGAATAATATTCTTATTTACAGTAGCAGTACCAATAGAAAATTTGGAATAATTCAAACCAAAACCAAAAGGAAATAAAACATCTGTTGTGTATCTATACGTTCTTCCTTTCATTGAATAATCTTCAAAATCACCTAATTTATCCGAGTTTTTATAAAATGAAATAGGAAGTTTACCTGCCGGATTATAATCTCCAAAAAGAACATCTGCAACGGCCTGCCCTCCTGCTTCTCCCGGATACCAAGCTTGTAAAATAGCATCACAACTTTCTGTCTCAGGAGTCAATGCAATAGCCGATCCCGAACAGTTAACAAAAATGATTTTTTTACCAGCTGCTTTAAGTTGTTGCAGACACATTCTTTGCACTACCGGCAGTTCAATGTGGGTTCTGTCTCCTCCCTTAAAACCGGGATAAGAAACCGGCATTTCTTCTCCTTCTAATAAAGTAGAAAGACCACCAACGAAAACAACTGTGTCAATCCCTTTTAATTTCTGAATTAAACCACTAAAATCGACCGGATATTCTTTTCCAAAATCAAATTCCAAATTTGCATGCCAATCATTCGATTGCGCATACAAAATCTCAATTTTATATTTTTTCCCAGCTTCAAAAGCAAAAGGAATTTTACCTGGAACATTACGCCAATTTGTATATTTTATTATTGCTTTTCCGTTAACCAATAATTCAAAAGCACCTGCAGCTCCCGTTTTAAAAACTAAAGAATCATTTGCTTTAGCTGTAAATTCAGTCTCATATTTAGCTGAAAAACCTTCTAACTTAACTCCTGAAGCAAATTCGTGCTGACCTGCTGTTGTTATTTTAAAAGGATGAACAATTTGTTGCGAAATTACAGCATCGCCTTCGCGGTTAGGATTATTCCAAAAAGTAACTTTCATTCCTTTTTTTCCTTCAAAAGAAAATTGATCAAAATATGACTGAGTAACCTTATCCTCAACTAAATCACTAGCTTTATCATAAAAAATTTTATTTGAGTTAATTTTGGATTCTATCCCATCTTTAATAGTAATGGTTTTTACGGGCGTACCGTTGTAATTTCCCCACAACATAGGTTCATTATCGGCATTAGGACCTATCACAGCCAGTTTTCCGATGGATTTATTCAAAGGAAGAATATTGTTTTTATTTTGCAAAAGAGTCATTGATTTTCGAGCCATTTCAAGAGTCAATTGTTGATGCTCCTTGCTATTTAGTACAGAAGCCGGAATTTGAGCCCAAGGCACAATCGCGTCATCATCCATTTCACCTAAATCAAAACGACCAATTAGAACACGAAGTAAACTTTTATCGATATCTTCTTCTTTAATCAAATCTTTGGCTACGGCTGCCGGAAGTTCTTTAAATGGATATTTTTCCCATACACATTCTACATCCGTCCCTGCTAATACCGCTTTAGATGCAGCATGAGTTGCATCCGAAGATACTTTATGTGTCGTGTAGAAATCAGTTACCGCACCACAATCTGATACAACAAGATATTTGTAACCCCATTCGTCACGAAGTATTCGTTGTAAAAGTCGCGTATTACTACAACATGGTTCATCATCTAAGCGCTGATAAGCGCACATTACCTGACGCACATCGGCATCTTGTACTAAAGATTTAAAAGCTGGTAAATAAGTTTCATATAACTCTCGTGGATTTACATTGTTGAGATTCAATTCGTGTCTACTCCACTCCGGTCCCGAATGTACCGCATAATGTTTGGCACAAGCTAAAAGTTTACGATACTTTGCATCTGCAGGACCTTGCAAACCTTTTACCACCGAAATTCCCATACGAGAAGTTAAGTAAGGATCTTCACCATAAGTTTCCTGTCCACGACCCCAACGAGGATCTCTGAAAATATTAACATTAGGCGTCCAAACCGAAAGACTCAAAAATCGTTTGTTTTCATTTCCATTTTTTATCCACTGATTGTATTTCGCTCTTGCTTCGTCAGAAACAGCATTGAAAATGCGATAAAGTAACGCATCATCAAAAGAAGCTGCCATTCCTATAGGTTCAGGAAAAACAGTAACATTATCATTATTAGCATAACCATGTAAGGCCTCACTCCACCAGTTGAATTTTTTAATGCCAAGTCTTGGTATAGCATCACTTTGATCACACATTAGTGTTGCTTTTTCTTCAAGAGTTAATCGTGAAATCAGATCTTTTGCACGTACTTCTGAACTAAGAGAAGGATCCTTAAAAGGATATTGTTGCGCGCAAAGACTGAACACTGAAAATAGACAAATACATAAATGACTTAATTTCATATTTTAAGTATTAAGTTTTAAAATTTAAATAAAAAGAGTTGAAAACTATTCTTTTGAAATTGAATCTTCGATACGGAAATAATCAAAATCTACATAGCCTCCAGGGTTTTTAGTCGCATAATTAAATAAGCCAAAACGATAGCCCATAAAATGAGGAATTGTGTATGGTAATTTTATAGCATTTCCAATTGAAATCCATTTTTTTCCATCTAAACTGTAAAAAAACATTCCTTTATCAGCTCTGTTTTTAAAATCACATTCTGCCTTAAAATAAACCTCATCCTGATTAAGAGGAATACTTGCAATTTCTTTAGCATTCCCTTTCACAGCATCTATCATTACCATTTTCTTCGATCCATTTTCAATTTTAACTGCTAAAAGCCCAAATTCTTTTTGCAATAAACAAATCCCGGCAAGATCCCCTTCTTTCATTTTAGAAACTTCTAAACGTGTAATCGCCGAACTTTCCGGCCCAATAGTTCTTTGAGTTAAGGTATTTTTAGCCTGAACAAAACTACTATCAATTCTGTCTGTTTTTAGTCTTAAATAGCCTTTACGTTCTCTAACAGACCAAAGCGTATTATCAGGATTATGATTCCATTGCCATACTAAAGGCAAAGGTGCATCTTTTTTATTTCTGGTGAACTCATCTGAGGCTACAATTCCTGGTATCAAACCTTTGCTAGGCGGTAAATCTAAATATTCAGGAACTTTACCATCAACACCTAAAATAGGCCATCCATTCTCCCATTTTACAGGAACAAAATAAGGAATACGTCCTACTCCTCCGGCATCTTTGAATAAATAAGAAAACCATTTCCCATCCGGAGTATCGATAAGTCCTCCTTGAGCCACACCTTGATCTTGCAACCCGATTTTCCCTTCCCATGGGCCATTAATATTATCGGCACGGTGAATGATAACAGTACGCATACCACCACGTGGCCAACAAATATTAAACAAATAGTATTTCCCATTTATTTTAAAAAGTTGAGACCCTTCTGAATTCAGCATAATATTGTCACCTGCAGGTGCATTGGCATTTTCAATTAAAACTCTTTTTGTTTCTTCTTTTACTCCAGACAAATCGCTTTTTAACTCAACACATTGAATTTTACCCGCGCTCCAAACCATATAAATTTTTCCGTCATCATCAAAAAGAATAGAATGGTCATGATAAGAATTATTGAAAACAATTTTTTTCCAAGGCCCTTTTTCAATGTTTTTAGTTGAAAAAATATAGGTTTTACCGGTAGTACCCGAAAAAGTACTTACATAATAAATACCATTATGGAATCGTAAAGAACTTGCCCAAGAACCTCTTCCGTAATCATTTTTACCATTGTCAAGCTTAAGTCTATCGTCGTTATCCTCTAAAGTTTCATAAACATAATTGACTAATTTCCAGTTAACTAAGTCATTCGATTTCATAATTGGAACACCCGGATTAACGTGCATAGTAGTACTACTCATGTAATAAGTATTACCTACCCTAATGATTGACATATCCGGAACATCAGCATAAATTAATGGATTTTTAGCTTTATCGTTTTGTGAAAATGCAACCGTTTGTGTAATTAGAGCAAAAAAGACAATAAGAATTCTAATCTCAAATTTCATTTTTATATATTATTTTGGTTGGTTATTAAAATTAACAGATCCTTGTTTGATCTCCCTTTTTATTTTTCTTTTTTTATTACAGTTTTTTTTCCATAATATTTTATGGTTTTATTCTTAGCTTCACTTCCATTACCTGAAATCCATTTGATATTCATCGTATAAACAGAAATGGCATTATTATAAATTCCTTTTTGATTTTCGAAAGTTAAAGTTTGCGATTTTTCATCCCAGTTTATAGGGATTTCAACACGTTTGCCATTCTCATAATTGTAATTATCGCCTTCATCTTCATACAATATAAAAGTAGCATTCTTGCCCGTGTAAACTCTGATTTCTAATACATCCTGTTTTTCTTTAGTACTTTGAACAATGTTCCCCAGAGGAATTATTGATCCCTCTTTTACAAATACAGGAATCACATCTAATGACACTGATGTTGAAATAGTTTGCCCTCCATCAAAACGCTTTCCAGACCAAAAATCATACCAAGAATTTGATTTTGGTAAATAAACATCCCAATTAGTAACATTTGGTGAAGTTACTGGAGCTACTAAAAATGATTTCCCAAACATGTACTGATAAGCTTGACTTACGGCAGTAGTGTCTTCATTGAAATCCATAATCAAAGGTCGCATTAAAGTGGAATTATTCTTTGATATTTGCCAAGCTTCAGAATAAATATAAGGCATCAATTGATATCTTAGATTCATCATTGCTCGCATATTATTTTCGACTTTTTCTCCATATTTCCATGGCTCAGTTTCCGTTTGATAACCATGCATTCGAAAAACAGGATTAAAAACCGCCCACTGAAACCAGCGAGTGAGTATTTCATGGTATTTTTCATCTTTATATTGTCCAGAACCCGGACGGAAAAAACCACCAATATCAGTTGTCCAATAAGGCA
>JALRGZ010000198.1 GCA_023253295.1 Flavobacterium sp. | reverse complement strand
ATTTAACAATAAGTTTTTTCTATTGAAAAAATAATTTCGATAACTGATTAGTTGGTAATTTAGCAATGAAACAAAAGGAAAATACTATATAAAAATAAAATATTATGGAAAACATGAAAAGTTCAAACGGTATGGGTAAATGCCCTTTTTCAAGTGGTATCATAAAAGAAACAGCCGGTTCAGGTACAACCAATAATGATTGGTGGCCAAATCAGTTAAAGTTGAATATACTTCGTCAGCATGCTAATTTTTCTAATCCAATGGGAGAAAAATTCGATTCTGCTGAAGCATTTAAATCTTTGGATTTAGCAGCGGTTAAAAAAGATATTTTCGAATTGATGACTTCTTCTCAAGATTGGTGGCCTGCAGATTATGGACATTATGGACCATTTTTTATCCGAATGGCTTGGCATAGTGCCGGAACCTATCGTATTGCTGATGGAAGAGGGGGAGGAGGTTCTGGTTCACAACGTTTCGCACCGTTAAACAGTTGGCCTGATAATGTGAATCTGGATAAAGCAAGATTGTTGTTGTGGCCGGTTAAACAAAAATATGGTAAAAATATTTCCTGGGCCGATTTGATGATTTTGGCAGGAAATTGTGCCTTGGAATCTATGGGATTGAAAACCTTTGGTTTTGCCGGAGGTCGTGAAGATATTTGGGAATCGGAGCAGGATATTTACTGGGGGGCTGAAGGTAAATGGTTAGATGATCAACGTTATTCGGGAGATCGTGAGTTAGAAAATCCATTAGCAGCTGTTCAAATGGGATTGATTTATGTAAATCCTGAAGGGCCCAATGGAAATCCTGATCCGGTAGCTTCGGCCAAAGATATCCGTGAAACTTTTGGACGTATGGCAATGAATGATGAGGAAACAGTAGCTTTAGTGGCTGGTGGTCATACTTTCGGAAAAACACACGGAGCGGCTGATCCTGGGAAATATGTAGAAGCAGAACCGGAAGGAGCAAGTATTGAAATGCAAGGTCTGGGGTGGAAAAATAATTTTGGTACAGGTAGTGGTGAAGATACTATTTCGAGTGGTTTAGAAGGAGCCTGGACAACCACACCAACAAAATGGAGTAATAACTATTTTGAAAATCTTTTTGGTTTTGAATGGGAGTTGACTAAAAGTCCGGCAGGAGCACACCAATGGAAACCTAAAAATGGTGCGGGTGCAGGTACTGTTCCGGATGCGCATAATCCATCGAAAAGTCATGCGCCAACGATGCTTACTGCTGATCTAGCTTTGCGATTTGATCCGATTTATGAGAAAATTTCCAGAGATTTTTATGAAAATCCAGATAAGTTTGCTGATGCTTTTGCGAGAGCTTGGTATAAGTTAACCCATCGTGATATGGGGCCGATTGCTCGTTACCTTGGTCCTGAAGTTCCTAAGGAAGTTTTAATTTGGCAAGACCCTATACCGGCTGTTAATCATAAATTGGTTGATGCGGCAGATGTTTCTTCGTTGAAAGCAAAAGTTTTAGATTCCGGTTTGTCTGTATCTGAATTGGTGAGTACTGCCTGGGCGTCGGCTTCTACGTTTAGAGGATCCGATAAAAGAGGAGGAGCCAATGGCGCCCGTGTTCGATTAGCGCCTCAAAAAGACTGGGCGGTGAATAATCCGGCCCAATTAGCAAAAGTAATTGCCAAGTTGGAAGCTATTCAAGCCGATTTTAATCAAGCGCAAACGGATGGTAAGAAAGTTTCGTTGGCTGATTTAATTGTTTTAGGAGGTAATGCTGCCATTGAAAAAGCTGCAAAAAGCGCAGGACAATCTATTGAAGTTCCTTTTACTGCCGGTAGAGCAGATGCTTTACAAGAACAAACAGATGTGGAATCATTTGCTGTACTAGAACCAATTGCCGATGGATTCAGAAATTATATGAAAGCAAAATACAGTGTTTCTGCAGAAGAATTATTGGTAGATAAGGCACAGTTAATGACGCTTTCAGTTCCTGAATTGACTGTCTTAATGGGTGGAATGCGTGTGTTAGATACCAATTTTGACCATTCAAAACATGGAGTATTTACAGCCACACCAGGAGTGTTGACAAATGATTTTTTTGTCAATTTATTAGACTTTAATACTACTTGGAAAGCTGTTTCAAGTGATCAGGATATTTTTGAAGGTCATGATCGTAAATCTGGCACTGTAAAATGGACAGCTACCCGTGTAGATTTAATTTTTGGATCGAATTCTGAATTGAGAGCGATAGCTGAGGTTTACGGATGTGCAGATTCCAAAGAAAAATTTGTAAAAGATTTCGTTGCTGCATGGAATAAAGTAATGAATTTAGACCGATTTGATTTAGTTTAGTTAATTATTATTACAAACGAAAATCCCGTCCGGATAATAATCAGGACGGGATTTTTATTTTACAGATTTATAAAAATCTACTTATACGATTTTGTAGATTTTAGTGATGTCTTTTAATATTTCATCAAAATCAATTTTTAAATCAATTAATTCACCAGAATGAATATCGAAAACCCAACCGTAAACTTTTAAATTTCTTTCTTTATTTGCTTTCTGAACTTCTGCAGTTTTAATTACGTTAATGCATTGCTCCTGAACGTTTAACTCAACTAATCTTTTGTATTTAGCAGCTTCATCAGAGATAGCGTCTAGTTCTTCTCTGTGAATTCTGTAAACGTCTCTAATGTTTCTTAACCAAGGATTTAAAATTCCTAAATCAGATTGTTGCATTGCAGCAAGTACACCTCCACAACCATAGTGCCCGCAAACAACAATATGGTTTACTTTTAAACTTCCTACCGCATAATTGATAACAGACATCGAATTCAAGTCAGTATTAGGAACCATATTAGCAATGTTTCTGTGTACAAAAACCTCACCTGGTTGTAATCCCATTACTTCCTCGGCAGTTACACGACTATCAGAACAACCAATATAAAGGATTTCAGGTGCCTGACCTGCTCCTAATTTGTCAAAATAAGTTGGATCACCTTGTAGTTGTTTTGCAATCCACTTTTTGTTGTTTTCAAAAATTTGTTTGATATCCATTTTTTTAATTTTTGTTTCAAAGATAATATCTAAATCTTATGTATTAAAATTGCCCTTTGTAATCTCACAAAAAAGACTTCTTATTTTACATTATTAACCTTCCATTTTAGCCGAAAGTTCAAACCAGCGTTCTTCTTTTGCTTCTATTTTATTGATAACTTCCTGAAGTTCATTCGATTTTTTCTCAATTTCAGAGTCGCTTACTTTTCCTTCTGAGAATAAAAGTTCAATTTTAGCTTTTTGTTCTTCTAAATCTTTGATGTCTTTTTCGATTTTTTGGAACTCTTTTTGTTCGTTGAAAGTCAGATTTCCGGTTGGATTTTTTTGTTTCCATTCTTTCTTTTCAGCTTTGTTTTCTTCTTTCTGAGTTACATCGGCACTGTCTTCATAAGCTCTGAAATCCGAATAGTTTCCTGGAAAATTTTCGATTTCACCTTGTCCTCTGAAAACAAATAAATGATCGACAATTTTATCCATAAAATAACGATCGTGCGAAACTACTAATAAGCATCCCGGATAATCTAAAAGGAAACTTTCCAGAACGTTTAGCGTTACAATATCCAAATCGTTAGTAGGCTCATCGAGAATCAAAAAGTTTGGATTCTGAATCAAAACGGTACATAAATACAAACGTTTTAATTCGCCACCACTTAATTTTTCGACATAATCGTATTGTTTTTTAGCATCAAACAGGAAACGTTCTAATAATTGTGAAGCCGAAATGATTTTTCCTTTCGTTAGTGGAATGTATTCTCCGTATTCTTTGATGATATCAATAACGCGTTGTCCGGGTTTTGGATTGATTCCACTCTGGGTGTAGTAACCTATTTTGATGGTTTCCCCTTTAACTACTCTACCAGAATCTAGCGGGATGGTTCCGGTTAGTAAATTTAAGAAAGTTGATTTTCCGGTTCCGTTTTTTCCTATGATTCCGATACGTTCTCCACGTTGAAAATCAAAACTGAAATTGTCTAAAATCACACGGTCTTTGAATTTTTTAGAAATCTTGTGAAGCTCAATGATTTTGCTTCCCATACGTTCCATGTTGATTTCAAGCTCTACCTTGTTTTCTTTTCGACGACTTTGGGCTTTTTCTTTAATAATGTAAAAGTCGTCCTGACGTGATTTAGACTTGGTAGTTCTCGCTTTTGGCTGACGACGCATCCAGGCTAATTCTTTTACGAATAAGTTTTGTGCTTTGTCAATGCTGGCGTTTTCAGAAGCAATTCGCTCTTCTTTTTTTTCTAAGTAGTAGGAGTAATTTCCTTTATATTGGTATAATTTTCCGTTGTCTAATTCTAAAATTTCATTACACACACGTTCCAAGAAAAAACGGTCGTGTGTTACCATGAACAAAGTAATGTTTTCTTTGGCAAAATAAGCTTCAAGCCACTCAATCATTTCTAAATCCAAGTGGTTAGTAGGCTCATCAAGAATTAATAAATCGGGACGGTTGATCAAAATGATAGCAAGCGAAAGACGTTTCTTTTGTCCTCCAGAAAGATTTTTTACTTTTAATTTAAAGTCTTCTAACTTCAGTTTGAATAAAATTTGTTTGTACTGGGTTTCAAAATCCCAGGCATTGTGCTGATCCATAGCGTCAAAGGCTTTTTGATACGCTTCTTCGTCTTCTGGATTTTCTAATGCTTTTTCATATTGTTCGATAACT
>JALRGZ010000121.1 GCA_023253295.1 Flavobacterium sp. | reverse complement strand
CTTCTATCACAGATTCATCTGCGTATAGTTGTACTGCCTTTTTCATGGCTGTCAACTCTTTTATTATAACTTTGGGAAAGGTGGTACGTGTCGCAAACTACGTGAGGGAGAGGAGAGACTTTGTAGCTTAACAACACGTACCATGTCACAACAACTAAGCGGAACTGAGGGAGGTTATGACGTTGTTGTAATACAAGAGTATACTACGTATGCATCCATGTCAACAGCTAGTTGTAACTTTATGTTAAGACTTTAAGGTTACAACATACCTATGTCCAACATCTTATGTAGTTATAACTTTTAAAGTAACACTATATTTAGTTATACTATACTAATGTTATACTATATTTAATGTTTAAACTTTAATGTTATAACTAAGCTGCTACTGCTACGCAGTTATACCCACATTTGTGCCTGTGTCAATGCCCTATTTCGTACAGTCACCCATGTTTGTACATCACGAATTGTTACAGGTTGCAACATATCCCAGTTTTTACTAAGTGTTATGTTATAACATTACATCTTTCACGGTTACATCGAGCTACTACTGTGCAAGTATGCACATATGAGGTCTACATATACGCACATATACTTTAGGATAGGCCTTAAAAAAGTCCCTTCCGTGTGTTTATGCATATACGTAATACCCCATACCCCCCGGTGGCCCTCGCACTCCACCCTAAGCAGAGTAGAATCGTTCTAATTCTAATATTTGGAAAGAAGACGATAAAGCTGCGCAGTTAGAAGTTGAAAAAATGTTTTCAGAAATGATTGGCTGGGCTGTGGATGAAGGTGCCGATATGTTAATTGGTGAAACTTTTTATTATCAAATATGCGTAATAATTCTTTTTTTAAGATAATTTTTCTTGCAATAACTACTGTTTTTTTGGCATCCTGCGATAAAGATTTTAACTCCATAGGTGGAGATTTAATAGGTGATGAACATTTTGGGTTGGAACATAAATATTATGATGTTCTTTCTTATAATCAAAAATTAGGTTCGGTTCAGTCTAATAATTTGCCTGTAAATCCTTTAGGTGTTTATGAAGATGCTGTTTTTGGGACAACTGAAGCTAGTTTTGTAACTCAGTTGGTTTTTCCTGATAAGGCTGAAAATCCTGTAATTGATTTAAGTTTGAATCCAAAAATTGATAATGTTCTTTTGTCAATTCCGTATTTTAGTCATATTGATTATGATGCGGTTAATGCTGTAGCAGGTGATAATACTTATATTCTTGATTCTATTTATGGTTCTGCTACGGGAAAAATAAAATTGAGTATTTATGAAAGTGGTTATTTTATGAGGGATTTAGATCCAGATGCCGGCTTTTTAGAATCTCAAAAATATTATACAAATCAAGGAGAAGATTTTGATGGTCTAATTGTGTCTTCAAAATTGAATGATAGTATCAATACGCCTTCACAAAATGATGAGTTTTTCTTTGATCCTAACGAAATTAGAAAAAAAACAACAGACGAAAATGGTGTTGAAACTACAACAAGATCAGCACCTGCTATGCGTATAGCATTAGATACAACCTATTTTAGAACAAAAATTATTGACGCCGCTAAAAAGGTAAACGGTAGTGAAGCGGGTGTAGACCCAGGAAAGTTGACTACTAATGATGTTTTTAAAAACTATTTCAGAGGTCTGTATTTTAAAGTAGAAAAGTCAGGTTCTAATTCTGGTCAGTTGGCGATGATGAATTTTAAAGCTGGTACAGTTACTATTAATTATAAAGAAGATTATAAGTATACTGAAAAAGATGCTAATGGTAATGATGTGTCTAAGACTAAGCGAGTTCTTAAGTCGATAGTGCTTAATATGACTGGTAATACAGTGAGTTTGTTGTCGAATGCTAATACAACTGCTTATGCTAATGCTATCGATCCGTTGAATGTAAATAAATTGTCTGGGGATGAAACCTTGTATGTAAAAGGGGGTGAGGGTTCTATGGCGGTTTTGGAGCTTTTTGATAAAACGGATGTAAGAGGGTATGATTCAAAAGGTAATCCAACTATGGGAGATAATGGTGTGCCGGATGAATTAGATGATTTGCGTAATCCTTCTGATAAGAAAAGATTGTTGATTAATGAGGCTAATCTTGTTTTTCATATGGATAAAGATAAAATGGGGTCGAATAAAAAACCTAAGCGTATTTATTTGTATGATTTGACCAATAGTACAAATGTGCTTGATTATCTATATGATGGAACAACCGGAGCAAATGCTAAAAGTGGATTGTTGATTTATAGTGGTATTTTAAACACAACTAATTCAGATGATAATACCTATAAAGTACGAATAACTAATCATATTAAGAGTTTAGTAAAATACTCCGATTCTACTAATGTGAAATTAGGGGTTGTGGTTACCGAGAGTATAAATAACAGTGCCATGAATAAATTGAGAACATCATTTACTTTAACTGATGGGAAAGAAATTACGAAAGCGCCTCAGGCTTCTGTTATGAGTCCATTAGGAGTTGTTCTTCATGGTGGTGCTCCTGATGTTCCGGATGATAAAAGAATAAAATTAGAAATATATTACACAAAACCGAATTAATAGAATTATATGTGTGGAATAGTTGGTTATATAGGCTATAGAGAGGCTTATCCTATTGTTATTAAAGGTTTAAAAAGGCTTGAGTATCGTGGTTATGATAGTGCTGGTGTAATGGTTTATGATGGTGCTATTAAAGTTTGTAAAACAAAAGGAAAAGTTGTGGCTCTTGAGGAGCGAGCTTTAAAAGAGATTAGTACTAATGGATCAATAGGGATTGGTCATACCAGATGGGCAACTCATGGTGTGCCAAATGATGTGAATTCACATCCTCATCTTTCTAATTCTGGAGAATTAGCAATAGTTCATAATGGAATTATTGAAAACTATGCTCCGTTAAAAGAGGAGTTGATAAAACGTGGTTATGTTTTTCATTCTGATACTGATACGGAAGTATTAGTGAATTTGATTGAAGAAGTTCAGAAAAAAGAAAAATTAAAATTAGGTAAAGCGGTTCAGTTAGCCTTAAATCAGGTGGTCGGTGCATATGCTATCGCTGTTTTTGATGTAAAGAATCCTGACGAAATAGTAGCGGCACGATTAGGAAGTCCGTTAGCAATTGGTGTTGGCGAAGAAGAATATTTTATTGCTTCTGATGCTTCTCCTTTTATTGAATATACTTCAAATGCAGTGTATCTGGAAGATGGGGAGATGGCTAATATCAGCTTGAAAAAACCTATCAAAATTAGAAAGATTAAAGATGATAGTTTGGTTGATCCTTATATTCAGGAACTTCAAATGAATTTGGAGCAAATTGAAAAAGGAGGTTTTGATCATTTCATGTTGAAAGAAATCTATGAGCAACCAAGTGTTATTAAAGATACTTACAGAGGAAGATTGCATGCAGATAAAGGTATAGTTCAAATGTCGGGTATCGAAGATCATTTGGAGAAATTCTTGAATGCAGATAGAATCATTATTGTTGCTTGTGGAACTTCTTGGCATGCCGGATTAGTAGCTGAATATATCATTGAAGAATTTGCCCGTATTTCTGTAGAGGTAGAGTACGCTTCGGAATTCAGATATAGAAATCCAATTATTAAGCCTACAGATGTTGTTATAGCTATTTCTCAATCAGGTGAAACGGCCGATACAATGGCTGCTATTAAATTAGCTAAAGAACATGGTGCTTTTGTCTTTGGAGTTTGTAATGTGGTAGGTTCTTCTATTTCTAGAGAATCTCACGCAGGGGCTTACACGCATGCCGGACCAGAAATTGGTGTGGCTTCAACTAAAGCATTTACTACTCAAATTACGGTATTGACAATGTTGGCTTTGCGTTTAGCTAAGGCAAAAGGGACGCTTTCGCATTCTGATTTCCATAGGTATTTATTGGAATTAGAGTTGATTCCTGAGAAAGTAAAAGAGGCTTTGGAAACTGCTGATAAAACTAAAGAAATTGCTACTGCGTTTAAAGATGCGCCAAATTGTTTGTATTTAGGTCGTGGTTATAATTTTCCTGTAGCATTAGAGGGGGCTTTGAAATTAAAAGAGATCTCTTACATTCATGCAGAGGGTTATCCTGCTGCCGAAATGAAGCATGGGCCTATTGCGTTGATTGATGAGCAAATGCCGGTTATTGTAATTGCCCCTAAACAAGGGCATTATGATAAAATTGTGAGTAATATTCAGGAAATTAAATCAAGAAGTGGTAAAATTATCGCTGTAGTGACTAAAGGTGATACTCAGGTTAGAGAATTAGCTGATTATGTGATTGAAATACCTGAAACGTCTGATGCATTATCACCGTTGATTACTACTATTCCTTTGCAATTACTGTCTTATTATATTGCTGTTTTTAGAGATTGTAATGTAGATCAGCCTCGTAACTTGGCTAAATCAGTAACAGTAGAATAATTTTTATTTAAACCATATTGTTAAGCGGGATATTTATCCCGCTTTTTTTGTTTATAATATTACAGAGTCTTTTTATTTGTTGTGTTTGTAAAGAATAGGTACTGAGGATTTGTTAATTAATATCAAATTAATTGTGTATATTTTTAAAATAAAGCTTTTTTGTTATGATTGTATTAAAATTAATATTAAATTAGTAGTACAAATCATTAAAACTTAACCCGTATGAAAGCTTGCCTACTTTTTTTGTTTATGCTTTTGTGTAGCGTAAATTTTGCTCAAAATACAATTGAAGGTTCAATTGTTGATGTGAATAACCTACCTGTTATTGGTGCTAATATTGGAGTTGTGGGAAAAACAATTACCACGGTAACGGATAGTGATGGGAAGTTTCTTTTGAGCTCGTCTTTGAGTTTTCCTTTTGAAATTGAAGTAAGTAGTGTAGGGTTTGAAACTAAAAGGCTTGTGATTAGTTCTAAAAAACTATTGTTAGGTATTGTTCTAAAAGAAGAGCAAAATCTACTAGATGAGATAGTGGTGTCGGCTTCCAGAACTCCTGAAAGGATTATTGAGTCGCCAGTTACTATCGAAAGGATGGGAATTACTGATATTAAAAAAACAGCGTCTCCAACTTTTTATGATGGTTTGGAAAATCTTAAAGAAGTGCAGATGAATACTAGTAGTTTGACCTTCAAGTCTATTAATACACGTGGTTTTGCTACTGTGGCTAATAGTCGTTTTATGCAGTTGGTTGACGGGATGGATAATTCTTCTCCTTTGTTGAATTTTGTTTTAGGAAATATGGTTGGGATTTCTGAAATCGATGTGCAAAGTGTAGAGCTGTTGCCTGGTGCATCTTCTGCTTTGTATGGAGCGAATGCATTTAATGGTATTTTGTTTATGAATTCTAAAAATCCATTCAATTATCAGGGGATTACCGCTTATGTGAAATATGGTGCGACAAGTCAAAAAGCGGCGGGAACTAATGAATATGTGGATTACGGAATTAGAATGGCGCATGCTTTTGATAAGCATTTTGCAGCTAAAGCTAATTTTACATATATGAAGGGTACTGATTGGTATGCGACAGATTATAATGATCGATTTGTTGGAGGCAGAGATAGGTCTAATCCTAATTATGATGGGGTTAATGTTTATGGAGATGAGGTTTCTACTAATATTTATAATGTAGGGCAAAAAATGGTTGCAAGTGGGGCTTGGGGTCTTACAGGTGTGCCAATTAGTTTTGCAGAGTATTTGCCAAAAGAAAATGTGTCGAGAACAGGTTATAATGAGACTGATTTGACGGATAATAAAGCGAGTAGTACAAAAATAGATTTAGCATTGTATTTTAGACCTTTTGGAGATGATAGATTAGAGGTGATTTGGTTGAGTAAATTTGGATTTGGTAATGCAGTTTACCAAGGTGCGAATCGTTATTATTTGAATGATTTTTTTATGCAGCAACATAAATTAGAGTTTAAAGGGAAAAATTTTTTTCTAAGAGGATATACTACTAATGAGGATGGAGGGCAGTCATATGATATGGTTTTTACAGCCTTTAATGTTAATAGAGCCTGGAAATCTGACGAAGCATGGTTTGGAACTTATGCGGCTAATTATGCTGGTGCTTTTGGAAATCCTCAAAGTCCATTGTATAACAATTCGTCTGGTGCGCATGCTTACGCAAGAGCTCAGGCAGATGTGGGTAGATTGATGCCTGGAACATCTGCTTTTAAATCGGCATTTAATAGTGTGATTGCTGAGCCCGATGTGCTTTCGGGTTCTAAGTTGGTGGACAATTCTAAAATATACCATTCCGATGTGAATTATAATTTTAAAGACCTGATAAAAATTGCTGAAATTCAGTTTGGAGGATCTTTCAGAGAATATGTGTTGAATTCTCATGGAAGAATTTATACTGACGCTAACGGCCCGATTCATTATAATGAGTATGGTATGTACACTCAGGTAATGAAAAAGTTTATGGATGAAAGATTGAAGTTTACAGGTTCTATGCGTTACGATAAATCGCAAAATTTTGATGGTAGTTATTCGCCAAGGGTTTCATTGGTATATGCAGCGGGAGAAAATAAACAACATAATTTTAGGGCTTCTTTTCAAACAGGGTTTAGAAATCCAACAACTCAGGATCAGTATATAGGATTTAATATAGGTAGCGCGGTTTTAATTGGTTCGGCTCCGGATAATTTAACAAGGTATTCTGAAACTTTGCCTGTTAGTACAGCTGCAGGTCAGTTTTATGCTCAAGGTTCATCGGTTATTATGACTGGTGAAAATGCGTATAAAAATTCATATATTGCTACTTCGGTTAGTGCGTTTGGGGCGTATGCGGCTGCAAATCCTGGTAATGCGCCTGGAGCGGCAGCATTGTTAAGAAAAGCAGATGTAAAGAGTGTTCAGCCGGAACGTGTAAAGGCTTTTGAGCTAGGATATCGCTCTGTGGTGAAAAACATGAGTGTTGATTTAAATGGGTATTATAATATTTATAATGACTTTTTGGGAGGGTTAAATGTTATTGCACCTTATTATGGTAAAGCGTCTAATTCGTTTGATTTTGCTTCAGGGGCTCCTACATATGAGACAAATCCTGAAGTTCAGTCTTTACATGCGCTTCAAAATGGTAATTATAGAGTGTATCAGGTTTATACCAATACTGATGTAGAAATCAAGTCGTTTGGTTTTGGAGTAGGGCTTTCCAGAAAAGTATACAAGGATTATGAAGTAGGGTTGAATTACAATTATGCTGAATTTAATTTTAATCAGGCAAAAGATCCGAGTTTTGAAGCAGGTTTTAATACGCCAAAGCACCGGGTGAAAGCTTCTTTTGGTAATGAAAAATTGTTTGAAAATTTTGGTTTTAATATTAGTGGAAGATGGAATACAAGTTATAAGTGGGAATCTTCTATGGTTGATGGTATGGTGAAATCAGCTACTGTGTTTGATGCTCAGATTAATTATAAAATACCATCCTTAAAATCTACATTGAAAATTGCGGCAGCTAATATTGGAGGGAAAGAATATATGCAGGTTTTAGGGGCAGGAAGGATAGGTCAACAGTATTTTGCTTCCTGGGTTATTAATCCATAGTTTTTTTAAGTGTAAGGAGGATTGTTTTGTTTTGTGTTTTTTGGAATTTTGTAAATAAATGTGAGAAAAACTTATCTGATTTATTTTGAGTGAATAGGGCTTTTACAAGCCGATTTTAATGAGGAATTTATAGGGTGTTTTATTTTTTAATGTTTTTTAAATAAAATTGTTGATTTTTTATTTTAAAAAATTATCTTTGCGCTCTGAAAAAACACCTGATTAGCAAAATTTGATGTTGTGTATTTCATAAACTATTATCAGATGAAAAAATTGCAGATTTGGAAAGTTTTATTGATCAAACCATGGAAGTTTCTGACAAAGGAGATGTAAGTATAATTTTCATGAAATTTGATTACATAGGAAGATACGTTGCAT
>JALRGZ010000013.1 GCA_023253295.1 Flavobacterium sp. | reverse complement strand
ACCAATAGCACTAGCATCAAACCATTCAAATTCTAAAATGGATATAAAAAAAACATTTTACAGCAACGGAAAACTATTAATCACAGCCGAATATTTAGTTTTAGACGGAGCTAAAGCCTTGGCTTTGCCTACAAAATTTGGACAAAATCTAACTATAGAAGAAACTAACCATCCTGAAATCAACTGGACAAGTTATGACAGCGATGGCAGTATCTGGTTTGAAGATACTATTACATTTTCAGAAATTACCGAAACAACAGCATCCAGAGAAGAATCCATAAAACACACTCTTATAAAAATTCTTCATGAAGCCTATTTATTAAATTCTGACTTTCTAAAAAAAAGCAAAGGATATAAGATAAGTACCAAATTGACCTTTCCTCGAAATTGGGGATTAGGCACTTCCTCTACGTTAATCAACAACATTGCTCAATGGTTAAAGATTGACGCCTTTGAATTATTAGAAAAAAGTTTTGGTGGAAGTGGCTATGATATTGCTTGTGCACAAAACAACACACCTATCATCTACCAATTGAAACATGGCAAACCAAAAGTAGAAGCTATCCGTTTCCAACCTGAATTTGAAGATAAGATTTATTTTGTTTACCTAAATAAAAAACAAAGCAGTAAAGCAGCTATTGCCAACTATAGAAAAAACAAAACGAATAATACCGAAAAGAACGTTTTAAAAATAGACAAAATCACTCATGAAATTATTCAATCTAAATCTGCCGGTTCGATGGCTCTGGCTATAGCTAATCATGAAGCGATCATGAGTACGATTTTAGAAACCACAACCGTAAAAGAAGATCTCTTTTCAGACTTCATTGGCGAAATAAAAAGCTTAGGCGCTTGGGGAGGTGATTTTATAATGGTAGTTTCAGATGTAAATCCCAGAACTTATTTCATCTCTAAAGGCTTCACAACAATCATAGCATACAAAGACATGATTTTATAATTACATCTCCTGAAAGGCATAAAAAAACGTCCCGAAGTATCGGGACGTTTTTTTATGTGAAATTAAAATTAATCTATACTATAAAACTAGAAGTTAAATTGTCTTCTGTTATCTTTAATATCAGCGATATCTTTTAAAGCTGGCAACACTCTGTTCACATCAGCTGCTGATTGCGCTTTTACCTTAGCCACATAAGGAGCAACATCTTTTACAGCCGGAGCTTTAACAATGCTCGTTGTTTTAACAACATAAACACCTGTATTACCTTCAATAGGTGCCGACATTTTATTAGCCGCTAAAGCGAATGCATTTCCAACAACTTTTGGTTCTTGCCCTACACCACCATTCAATACTGGATTATCTAAAGTTACATTAGCCGCATTTTCAACTTTGCTTCCTGTTGCTTTAGCAATTGCCTCAAGAGAAGCACCGGTCATTTTAGCTTTTAGCATTTCTGCTTTTTTAGCATTTTTTAATTTAGTTTCAATGAAAGGTCTAACTTGATCAATTGGAGCAAAACCTGAATCATCAATATTTTTAACAGTAGCAATTACATGACCTACATTAGCAATTTCAAAACGTTTTACTGAACCTACTTTAGTATCATTTTCAAAAGCCCATCTAACAATTGCTCTTTGATTTCCTAAAGCTCCAAAATTTTCATCCATTGCTCTCACTGAAACTGCAGGTGTAACCGTCAACTTCATTTCTTTAGCAACTTTGTTAAAATCATTATCAGCAGCTTCCATTTCAAATTTAGTAGCCTGAGTAAATACTTTATCCGAAGTAGCTTCAGAAGGCTCTAACTTTAAAGCTACAGTTGCTAAACGAACTCCGTCTTGCTTATCAGTAACTTTAATAATGTGGTATCCAAATTGAGTTTCTACTAAACCAACTTTTCCAATTCCATTATTAAATACAAAATCATTAAAAGGTTTTACCATTTGACCAGGACCAAAATAACCTAAATCACCACCTTGCTGAGCAGATGAATCATCTGAATATTGAAAAGCCAACATCATGAAACTTTCTGGATTAGCATTAACCTGAGCAAGAACTTCTTCAGCTTTAGCTTTAGCTTCTTCTTTAGTTCTTTTTTCTCTTTGGTTAGGAACCTGAGCTCCTTCATAACTAATCAAAATATGACTTGCTTTAGCATTCACTCCCACTTTTCTACCTAAAGATTTTGAAACACAATAGTAGTTTCCAAAAACATAAGGACCATAAACTGTGCCTGGAGCCAAATTATACAATTGCTCAGCATCTACTGCCGGCAAATCTTTTTTAGCTACATATGAAGAATCATAAGGAATATCAGAATTAGAATTCACAAATTCAATTGGATTAGCAGTAGTTCTAAATCCAGCTAAAGTATCATTTTTACCAGTAGCTTGATTGTAAACGACACTTCCTGATAACAGACTATTAATCTTTGCTTTTATATCAGCCTCGTCTTCTTTTGAAGCTTTATCTTCAACTAAAACATACTCAACAGAGCGAGATTCATCAGCTTTATATCTTTTTTCATTTTTCTTCATATAATCCAAAATGTCAGCATCAGTAACTTTTACTTCACTGTCTTTGATTAAAGAATACAAAGCACCTACATATGAAAAATTAGCCTTGTTAGCTTCCATCTCATATTTCAATTTTCCCTCAGCTTTTGTAGTATATGATGAAGCTCTTACCAAAGTAGAATAAATTTGGTATTTAGCATTCAATTCAGCGTCTTTCTCTCTTTCTTTTAAGAATTCCGCCTGAGCTGGATTAGCTTTAAAATATTCTTTAAACTTTACCAAATCAAACATCCCTGCAGCGTTTAAAAACATTGGATTTTGACCGATATTTTGGTCTGCTTTTAAGATTTCGATAATATGTTTCTCACCTACTCTTAATCCTAATTTATCAAATTCAGAAGTCAATAAAGCCACCGAAACTTCTTGTTCCCAAACTCTATTAGCCGCATTTGTTGCAGTGATACCTTGACCACTTTTTTCAACATTACTAACTTTAATTCTAAAATCCTCAAATGAAATATCTTTCCCATTGATACTTCCAACATCTTTTAAACTTTGACTAAAAGTCCCTTTCCCAATTAAATCCTGGATTACAAATGCAAATAAAGCAAATGCAATAAGCCCAATCATTAAAGCAGAACGCTGTCTAATTTTTGATAAAACTGCCATTTTTATTGTTGTTAATTTTATATTCAGTTTGCGAAAATACAATTATCTCGCTAATAACAATACAAGTAAGCTTTTATTTTAAAAGATTTTTCACTTTTATAAAAAAATTACTCTTTTACCGTCATTTTTACTAATTCGATTTTTTTATTTGTCGCCTCTTCTATCACAAAATGATACTCACCAATTGTAATAACATCTCCTTTTTGAGGAATTTCTTTAGTGAAATCGACAATAAAACCTCCTAAAGTCCCATAAGAATCGCTCTCAGGTATTTGAAACTTATACTCCTGATTCAAATACTCTACATCCAAACGAGTTGAAAAAAGATACACATTTTGCCCCAGTTCTCTTTCAATCAATTCCTCGTCCAAATCATGTTCATCTTCAATTTCCCCAAAAAGCTCTTCAACAATATCTTCTACCGTAATTATTCCTGAAGTTCCTCCATACTCATCCAAAACAACCGCTACACTTTTTCTCTTTTTGATAAGCAAATCCATCACATCTTTGATATAAATAGTTTCAGGAACAAATTCCACAGAAATCACTACCGATTTTATGTTTTTAGGTTTTTTGAACAAATCAAATGAATGCACATAACCTACAATATCATCCAAAGAATTTTCATAAACCAAAATCTTAGAATAACCTGTTTCAACAAACAATTCTTTTAATTCAGTAACCGTATCAAACAAATCAACCGCTACAATTTCGGTGCGAGGTGTCATGATATCTCTCGCTTTCACACCCGAAAACTCCAATGCATTTTGAAAAATTTGAATTTCCGAATCCACTTCTTCATCATCCTCCACTGTACTCATTTGCTCCGTAATGTAATTCCCTAATTCCACTTTAGAAAAATACAACTGAATTTGATCTCCCTCAGTTCTAAAAAAACGTTTCAAAACAAAGTCAGAAACCCAAATAACAAAAGAAGAAACAAAGTAAAACAGTAAATAAAAAAAATAAGCCGGAACAGCAAAAAACTTAATTAAGAAATTAGAATAAATCTGAAAAAAAACTTTTGGAAAGAACTCTGCCGTTATCAAAACTATCAAAGTAGATAATAAAGTCTGAAGAAACAATGTCAACACATCAGAAAACGGATAACTCAAAGAAACTATCCATTCCATCAAAAGATCACCCATAAAAAACCCATATACTACTAATGCAATATTGTTTCCAATAAGCATAGTCGCAATAAACTTAGAAGGTTCCTGAGTGAGTTTGGTTAGAATTTTTGAAACAAAACTTTCTTGTTTTTTTTCAATTTCTAGATAAATTTTATTTGAAGAGATAAAAGCAATTTCCATCCCTGAAAAGAAAGCAGATAGTATTAGACAAATGATTATAATACTAATTTCCATAAATTACGATTTACGGTTACGATCCTGCATTTTTTTGGCAAAACGCCTCCTGAAGAAAAACATAAAAACACCTAATCCTGCAATTAAAAGACTCAATATTGGCGTCTCATTTGGATTATTCCATTTCTCTACAGCATCGTAAACAAAAAAAACTGCAAATACTAAATAAATGTATGGTGTATATTTTAAATAACTCATAGTTGTAAATTAAAAATTATTCGGATGTTAAAACTTCGCCTGTTATCCTTTGAGAATTAATCACTTTAAAATCTTTACTAAAATCGATTCCTTGCCCATTTGAAGCCCCCTTTAAATCAGTAAATTTATATTTTTTCTCCGTAAAAAACCATTCATTTTTCTGATCGTAGTACAACTGTTCCGTTTCCAGCATTTGCCCATCTTGCGAAACAATTTTCACTTTCCCCTGCAAATCAATGATATTGGTATATTTATAAGAAATCGCATAATTAGAAGTTATACGGGTCTTTTTAGCTTTTTTATCATACACTGTAACATCAACTCCTTTAGGAAACTCGGTAAAAGGAAAATCCACTGTAGCATAATCCAGCATTTTCGGACTCACCAAAACTGCTTTTACAAGTCCTGAATCCGTATATTTTAAATCTACATTATCAGCATCACCTGTAGGAGTGAATTCTGTAAAATTAATTTTCTGTACCTTTTTAAAATTACTCTCACATCCAAAAAACAGAGTCACGACCGAGGCCATGACTACTATTAAAAATTTATCTTTTTTGAATAAAAACATAAAGATTGTGGTACTAAAAAACGATTAGTCTTAAACAATTATTAATCAAACTTTCTCTTCACAAACCATCTGTCATTGAAAGAAAGCCCCACACTAAATTTGGCATAATTTTCCTGAATCAAGCCCGCAGAAGTAGTCCCTCTTTTACCAAATTCAAAACCAAAATTCACATTAGAAAAACTCCCTGTAATAGGCAATCCAAGACCAACACTAAATCCTTTATCTTTAATAGATTGTGAATTCACTATCAAACCTGTTTCTTCATACTTTAAACCAGCTCTATACACGATTCTTTTAAAATAATTTGAAAAAGACCCATAATTAGGAATAAAATACCCTCCAAGACTATATTTCATAGCTTTATCATAAGAAACCGTTACCGATGAACTTGCATTTGTATTATATGTATTTGCCAAATTCCCCTCGCTAGCCGAAATAACTTGCGCACCTACCAACCATTTTTTTGATTCCCCGATACCTAATCCAAATTTCAACTCACTTGGCAAAGTTAATTTAACTTTTGAAGTTTCTTGATCAGCACTTTGAACTACCGTATAATCGTATCCTGAAGTAAAACTTACAGTTGCAACATCTCTGGTATTATTTGAAGTCAATTTGCTTTCTATTTTATAACTCAAACTTGTAAATAAATTTAATTTTTTATTCAGCTTAGCCTGATACATTGCACCTACATTAAAATTCACACCTGACAAATCAGCGTTATTTATTTCGCGAGTTCCGGTAACAACTCCATTTACAGCTTTAATGTTAGTCGTTTCAATACGTCCAAAATTATAATCCACATTAGCTCCTAAATTTAAATTCCTCAACAACTTATACGAAGCAGCAAAAAAAGCTTTATTTACTCCACCGTTTGCATAATCTCGAGAACTAGTCTCTTCATCTTCTGTTGAATATGAATTTATTTTATACCCTACTGATGAATACGGAATCAAACCAAAACCAATTCCTAATTTACCCATTGGCAATCCAACGGCCAAATAATCAAATGTTGTTCTCTTCGCTTTTTCAGAACTGGAATCATTTTTAAGAGTGGTTAAATTATAAGTTCCTCCAACCGTAAAAGTAGTCAACTTTAGATTAGAATAACTAGCAGGATTATCTAAATTGACATGTATACTATCTTGCTCTACCTGAATTCCTGACATTGATCGACTTTCAATTGTCCCTTTAAATCTCACATCACCTATTCCGTAAAAAGAATACGGAGAAGAAGTTCCTTCTTGTGCTAAAGATACTAACGAAAAAAGCAAACAAAGGCTTGATATAATTTTTCTAATCATTGTTGATTTTATATTGATAAGTTTGATTCAAACTCTCTAAGAGGAAATTTGAATTGGCAAATATGGTATTTTTTAATCGTTTAGCCAAAAATTCTGCATCACCACCCGTTAAAATTATTATAATTTTTGAACAATTTGCCTTATATTTATCTATAAAACCGTCAATCTCATAGACCAATCCGTTTACCACACCCGAATGCATGGATTGAGCTGTTGATTTCCCCACATGTGATTCAGGGCTTTCTAAAGTTAATAAAGGAAGTTTTACTGTAAAATTATGCATGGATTCATATCGCAATCGTATCCCCGGTGAAATGGCACCACCCTGATACACATCATTTGCATCTATAAAATCATAAGTAACACAAGTTCCCGCATCTATAACTAATCTATTTTGATTTGGATACGATAAAGTAGCACCTGCAGCAAGCACCATTCTGTCAATCCCTAACGTTTTAGGTGTACCGTAATTATTTTCAAAAGGAAAAACATCTCCATGTGAGACAAAATGAACTTTAACTTTTGATTCGAAGACTAAAAAAGATTTTTTATCGATATCCCCCACCGAAGAAATAACCATACAATCTACCAAAGGAAAATCTTCTAAAATTTTTTTGACATTTTGAGCGAGCTCTACTTTATCAAAAACGAAGTGAGCTAAATTCGCACTCCCCTCAAATACAGCAGCTTTAATTCGGGTATTCCCCACATCAACAGTTACTATCATAATTTTATATTTTGACAGCACGAAGGTACAAATACATTTTTTGATAAAAATGTTTTGGATATATTAAAAATGATTCTATATTTGCACCCGCAACAAGCACGGTACCTTAGCTCAGATGGTAGAGCAATGGACTGAAAATCCATGTGTCCCTGGTTCGATCCCTGGAGGTACCACAAAACCCGAATAGCAATATTCGGGTTTTTTGTTTTTATAGTGGATCAAGTCTAAAAAAAAATCAAATATTCAGTTTTTATAGCTTTTGTGGGGACGACACAACTATTACAATACAGTTTATAAATAGTTTAACTCTTCAGCAGTTTTAGGCATGTTATGACTTCAATGTCGAACACTACCCAAAA
>JALRGZ010000326.1 GCA_023253295.1 Flavobacterium sp. | reverse complement strand
TCAGACAAGTTGACTGAAGTGCTGACTGACCTTCTGACTGGCATGTTGAATTTGACTCAAATACTGACTGACATGCTGACTAACTAACTATCATGGCATTCTGCCTAAAATGCTGAAATCTTAAAATCTGAATCAGGGGCAATTTAATCGATTGGATTTAGGTTCGTCAATTATGTTCAGAACATTGTTTTTAGGTGTTTCAACAGCAATGAATCCTTTAGCCAAAGCTCAGGATAGTCACTTAGTAAGTTCGGTTAATTTTTATGGAGGTTTGCAATATGAAAATTTAAAATTGGGTATTTCTCATGATTTTACTATTTCAAAAATGGGAAGGACAGGAGGAATTTATGAATTGTCTTTGACCTATCAATTTGATTTTGGGGTAAAGTGTTTTGGATGTCCTAATTATGAGGGAAAGTTCTGATTTAGAATAGAAAAATATTAAAAATAAAGAAATCCAATTGAAATTTATTTCAATTGGATTTCTTTATTTTAGTTATTTAGTACTAAACAATCTGAAAAAGTTTCTTCTAAATGAACTGTGTAAGCTTTCATGTCTTTTTCTACATTCGCATTTTTTTCCACATCATGGAAATGATAACTTTTTAAAGGAGTCATTCCGGTAAAAGCATTCATTCGGTGGAAACCAAAAAAAGGACCTTCATCAACTGATTTTTGATCGAAAAATTCTCCCGGAAGTGTAAAAGCTGTTGGAGGTGCGTTCCAGGTTGTGGTAAGCATGTATTTTTTGCCGTGCATCAATCCGCCGGTTCCATAATTGACTTCAGGATTATTAGCTTTTCTGCCATCGCTGCGATATATTCCTTTGTTGTGTCCGGCTGTAAAAACTTCGTCAATGTATCTTTTAAAATTAAAAGGTAGTTGAAACCACCAAACAGGCGTGTGATAGATAATGATATCTGCCCAGTTAAATTTATTTACTTCTTCTTCAATCGAATACCCATTTTGTATCGTTGTAGTCTGAACAATTACTTCTCCTGACTGATTGAAAAATTCTTGTGTTGTTGCTGTAATGGTATTGTTGAACAATCCGCCTGAATGACCAAAATTTTGCCCTGCGTTAATGATAAATATCTTTTTCATAGTTGAATATCTTTTATGTTGTCACAAAGTTAAGAGGGATGTTTGTATTATTAAAATAGTATAATTTATACATTTGTATTATAAAAATAATAGTTATGGTCAATTTAGAATGGTATCGCACTTTTAAGGCTATTTATAAAACAGGAACATTAACCAGTGCTGCCGATGCCTTGTTTATTTCACAACCAGGTGTGAGTTTGCATTTGAGTTCTTTAGAAAGTTATGTGGGGTATAAACTTTTTGAAAGAACAGGTAGAAAGATGATCCCAACCGAAAGAGGAAAAATTTTGTATAATGCCGTTTCTGAAGGTTTGAAAATATTAGAAGATGCTGAGAAAAATTTTCAGCGAAGTACCGAAAAACACACGCCAACAATAAGTATTGGTATGTGTTTTGAAACTTTTCAAATTACTTTAGAACAATATATTTCGACTTTGCCTTTTAATGTGATAATTCGTTTTGGGGAATATCCTGAAATGTTGGAAAATTTAGATAAGGGTATTTTAGATTTGATTATTTCGCCACAAAAAGGCAGTTCGTCTAATATTAATTATGAAGCATTTTCATCAGAAACTATTGTTTTGATAGGAGGGAGTGAAGTGGAGGATTTGGGATTTCAGCAATTAATCAAACAAAAGAAATATGCAGAAGCCGAGAATTATTTAAAAACCCAGAAATGGTATGGAACAACCGGTGATATGGAGCATCTTTTTCGTTTTTGGCAATTGAATTTTGGCAGTTTTCCTGATTTCAGGCCTAATTATATTGTTCCTAATATCAATTCAATTATTCGATGTTTGAGTAGCGCCAATGGTTTGGCTGTAATTCCAGATTTTTTATGTCAAAAAGAAATAGAAAGTGGTGCTGTAAAAGTGCTTTGGGAAGGACATAAAAAACTTAAAAACACTCTTTATTTTGCTAATAGAAAAAATACAGTTTATGAGAAAGAGCTCGATTTAATTAAGGATTTGTTTAAAAAAGTGATGTTGTAATCCAACATAGACAAAACTCTTGTCTATGTTGGGTTTTGTTTTTCTACCACAAATGATGTACTTCCTTTTTGATATAATGCTCATAAATATCATTCATAGCAGCAATTTTTTCGGGAGTTAAAGCGGGTAAATCCAATGTCGAAAGATTGGATAACACATGACTTTCCGTTGAAGCTCCTGGGATAATACAACTTACTTCAGGGAAACTTAAAATCCATTGCAAAGCAATAGGTGCTAAATTTTGAACTTCAGGGAATAATTTTTTTAGTTCGTTTACCGCAATAAGTCCTAATTCATAATTAATTCCGGAAAAAGTTTCTCCTTTGTCAAAAGCAGCTCCTTCACGATTAAAAAAGCGATGGTCTTTGCTGTCAAAAATAGATTTTTCAGAGAATTTACCCGTTAATAATCCACTTGCTAATGGTACACGCACAATAATCCCAACATTTTTTTTGTGGGCTTCTTTGAAAAATAATTCGGAAGGACGCTGTCTGAAAAGATTGAAAATAATTTGAACCGAAGTTACATTTGGGAATTCAATTGCTTTGAGTCCTTCTTCTACTTTTTCAACACTCACACCCAAATTTTGAATTTTTCCTTCTTGTTTTAATTTGTCAAAAAGTTCAAAAATTTCTGGACGATAAAAAACTTCGGTAGGAGGACAGTGCAATTGAATCAAGTCAATGGTGTCTAGTTGAAGACGTTTTAAACTGTCTTCTACATATTTTTGCAATACTTTAGGTTGGTAACCTTCATTCACGTGTGGATTGATATGACGACCACATTTAGTAGCTACATAAATACGTTCTGAACGGGAACGAACCACTCTGCCTACAGCTTTTTCACTTAAACCATTTTCGTACACATCGGCAGTGTCAATGAAGTTAACTCCTTTGTCGATGGCCGTATTTAAAAGTTCATCGGCAGATTGATCATTAAATGGAGAACCCCATTTTCCGCCAACTTGCCATGTTCCTAAAGCAATTTCGGATATTTCAAAATTTGTTTTTCCCAGTTTACGGTAGTTCATTTTATATGTTTTATAAGTTATTTAAAGTTTGTTCTATGGTTTTTTGAATTAGCGGACTCATTATTTCATAACCAGCTGTGTTGGGATGAACGCGGTCTTCGGATAATGTTGTTTGCAAACCATTTTCTTCGTCTACCATTATCGAATAATAATCGACAAAAGGAATTTTATGAGTTGTGGCATAATTTTTTAATTCATCATTCAATTCAATGATACGATTGGCAGGTTTTTCTTTTGGATTCCAATAAAAGAAGTTAGCGGGTAAAACCGAACAAAGTATGACTTTGATTTGGTTTTCATGAGCAAGTTCAATCATCGAAAAAATATTGTCCGTAATCATTTTAGTTGAAGCTAAACCGGTGTTTCCTGCAATATCATTTCCTCCAGCTAAAATTACTACTATTTTAGGTTTTAAATCAATTACATCAGCCCTAAAACGGATGAGCATTTGAGGAGTGGTTTGACCGCTAATCCCTCTATTGATAAAGGTTTTATTTTTAGAAAAAAGAAAATGTTCCTTACTCCAAAATTCAGTTATAGAATCTCCTAAGAATACAACCCGATTTTCATTTGCTTTTGGAAGTGGAAGTTGTGCATTTTCATCTTTATATTTTGCTAAAAAAGGCCAATCTTGCATTGGTAAACTTCCATTCATAAACTGTTAATTATATACACTAAACAAAACTAGTGAAATTATTTAAAAGTTAATAGTAGATAGTTTTTGAATGGTATCATTTTTATATTTGAAATAAAAGTTTTTTCGTACATTTGAATACCTCAAATATTCATATTATGAAATTCTATGAAAAATTATCTACAATAGGCTTTTTAAGAAATAGCTATGTGTTTAAATTTTTGTTTGTTGCATTTATTGGTATTCATATTCCGTTAATTGGGATTTTGTTTTTTGTACTTTATGCAAAGGCAAATTTTACTACAATGAGTTTACTTGTCTTTTCATTAATTATGACGTTAATTGCTACAGTAGTTACCTTATTGGTATTAAAAAAATTAATTCAACCTATTGAATTGGCTTCAAAAGCATTAAATGATTATAAATTAAAACGAATTGTTACCGATTTACCTGTCCACTTTACTGACGAAGCAGGATTATTAATGTCTAATATCCATAATTCCATTTTAGAAAGCGAAACTTTTATCAATGAAAAGCAAAATTTGATTTATTTACTTTCTCATGATCTGAAAACTTTTGCTGGAAATCCACAGTCTTTAGCCACAATGATATTAGATACTAATCCTTCTGAAAAGGTGAAGGAATTAGCTGAGTTGATTTGCGAATCTACAAAGGAGCAATTTCGATATATAGAAAATTTTATCAAGATGTTAAAAGAACAAGACGAGATGTTAAAAGCAAGTCTTGAGGTTAAAACAATTGATTTAGAAAATATTTTTCATATTGTAGAAAATCAGCTGATGCAATATGCAACAGCAAAGAAAATTCAATTTGTTGAAAATCTAGAGTTGAAATCAGTCGAATTAGTGATTAATGAAGAATTATTGGTAAGAGTGATTTATAATTTGATTAGCAATGCGGTTAAATTTTCTTTTGCAGATTCAGCTGTAGAAGTTCAGTCTTATGAAGATGACAAATACATTTATATAAAAGTAATTGATCAAGGTATAGGTTTTGATACTAATGATGGTCAGCGTATTTTTGATAAGTTTACTAAAATGAGTAGGTTAGGCACTATGGAAGAAGCTTCAACAGGAATTGGGATGTATTTGTGCAAACAAATTATTGAAAGGAACAATGGCATGTTGATAGCCAGTAGTGAAGGTAAAAATCAAGGGGCTATTTTTACAATTATTTTTCAGAAAAAAAAGGTGTAATTGGTTCTAAATCAGTTTTTTTAAGACTCTAAAATCTGATAAATGTAGTTTGTAGTTTTTTTTTGTATTTCGTCGGAAAAGTAAAACAAATAAATTCTTTTGTATATAAATTAGCAATGAGTTAAATGAAATTCTAGTAAAAGCGTCATTTTTTTTTTAAATAATTAGAGCTTTTTCTACTGGGTTTGTTTAATGTACTTCAGTTCATTTTCATTTAAAATCCATTGCGTATGAAAACAATTCTACCCTTTTCAAAATTTTTAGCTTTTGTTTTTTTTACTGCCTCTTTGCTTTTTGCAAATGTTTCTTTTGGGCAAATAGTAATGCTTGATCAGGCAGATTTAGATTATGCTCCAGGCGAAACGGTTTATATTACCGGCTCTGGTTGGCATCCGGGTGAAACAGTAATGCTTGAAGTAGCTAATCTCACTAATCCTGAGGTAGATTGTGGTTCCGTCAATCCCCAACCTCACGTAGCTTGGACAACAGTAGCCGATGAAAATGGAAATTTTATCGCCTCATGGTACGTAAATGATTGCGAATTGGATGCAGATTTAATGCTGGGAGCTTATGGTGAAACATCTGGATTTACTTATGAATTGTTTTTTACAGACAGCAATGATAAATTTCAAACAAGTGGTCTGCCTGCTGGTATTGTTGTAAATGTAGTTGCAAGTTATATAAAACCCAATGGAGACATTGTTAATAATGAGACAGTAACCTTCAATTCCCCTGGACCTTCAGGAAGTATTGGAGTAAAACAAAATACTCAAGTTGTATATAGTTTTCCATTGTCAGTAATTTCAGGGGGAATAACCTATAATTTAATTTCATCAACTCCCTCAAGTGGTTATACTAATACAAATACTGCTCAGATAGTAACGGGAGAATATATAGGATGTACTTCCCCTTCAATAGGAACTCAACCATTAAATAAGACAATAACATACGGTGACAATACAACTTTTAGTGTTGTAGCAAATGGAACAGCTAATTTAGATTATCAGTGGCAAGAAGATTCAGGTATTGGATTTGTTAATATTAGTGATGGAGGAGTTTATTCTGGTACATCTACAAATACTTTGATGCTTACTCAGCCTACAGTTTCAATGAGCGGAAGAACTTATCGTTGTGTAGTTACTAATGGATGTGGTACTGTGGATAGTAATGGTAGTGCTACATTGACAGTAAGTAAAAAATCAGCTACTGTTGTAGCCAATGCCAAATCAAAAACTTACGGAGATGTAAATCCAGTCTTGGATGCTGTAGTAACCGGAACAGTTAATGGAGATCCGTTGAATTATACTTTGACCACAACGGCTTTACAGTTTTCAAATGTTGGTGATTACCCAATCACAGTAACTTTAGGTTCAAATCCGAATTACAGTATCACATCAACCAATGTTTTATTGAGTATCGGACAAAAATCAGCTACTGTTGTAGCCAATGCCAAATCAAAAACTTACGGAGATGTAAATCCAGTCTTGGATGCAGTAGTTTCCGGAACAGTTAATGGAGATCCGTTGAATTATACTTTGACCACAAC
>JALRGZ010000285.1 GCA_023253295.1 Flavobacterium sp. | reverse complement strand
TAATTCTCCTATTTCCTTTATATTCCCATTGGAGTAATATTCTTTATGTTCTTGAGCGTTTGAAAAATTAATTAACAATACTGTTATTAAGCTAAATAAAAATATATTCTTCATCAGTTTTATATCCTTTAAAAATTGGTATCCCATGTTTATCAAAACATAGCAAAGATTATATATTCACTTCTAAAAAGTTTTCATTACAATAACCCAATTTAATAACTGATGTCATTCTTTGCCTCCTTAGCTCCCTCCAGCATTGCTTTGATAACTCCTTTATCTAATACTTCAGCTGTGTTACGGTTGAACAAATTATTCGGAGTATCCCAGTAATAAGGAATAATCCCATTACTAAGGCAGGATTTTACCACATATTTATTAAAATGTTCTACTGATTTATAATTGAGTTCCTGATTTACCGGATCATCAATTTTTCGGCGATAAGCTGCAAATTCACCAATTATTACAGGGACTCCCTTATCTACATACTTTTTCTTCAAGTTACTAAAAAGTGTATCGATAAATTCTTCTTCTCCCCAGGTTGAATTATGTTCTAGATCCGTTTTAGAATGATTGTCTTTACCCCAATAATAAAATGGCTTACCCCAATCAGCCTCTTTTGACATCAAACAAAACTGAAAAGGTGAATAAAAGTGTACCTCAACCATTAAACGGTCCTTTATCTTATCTTTAGGAAGGGAATTCATCAGTTTAAGTGTTTTTTCAATGTCAGTTTCAGGCCCCTGAACGATGAGTGTTCGGGAAGCATTATTTCCACCTGTGGCACGAACAGCATCAATAAAAGTCTGGTAATACGACAGTAATATTTCTACTTGTTTTGCCTCTTTAGCATTGGGTTCATTGGCACCCGCAAAAAGCAAATGTTCATCATACTTTTTAAAATAGTTTGCTATTTGAGTCCAATAGATCTTTTGTCTTTTGTTTACTTCCAGCTGATTTTTTGCATTAATTCTGTTTTCTAACCATCCTTGATCCCAGTGCATATTAAGAATCACATAAAGATCATCTTTTACACAATAATCAACAACTTCTTTTACACGAGCCATCCATTGAGGATCAATTGTACTTGAAATAGTATCCGAATGACAAAACCAGGCTGTTGGTATTCTTATGGTATTAAACCCGGCTGCTTTAATAGAATCAATTAATTTTTGTGAGGTTTTACCTCCTCCCCATGCTCCTTCATCACATATTGCCTCAAATGTATTGCCTAAATTTACTCCTACATGCATGCGTTTAGCCAATTCAGGAGCTGTTGTCAATTGAGCAAAGCTATTTAAGTTCATAAAAAGCCCCGTAAAAAAAACTACAAATTGAATTCTTTTAATCATTTATAAATATTTAATGGTAATTATTATGAGTCTTTGGTCAAAACTGCTTTTAGAATTTCAGCCAACAAATTATTATGAATTAATGGTTATTATTCTTTCCAAACTATCACTCCTGCCGGTTTGAGTGTTTTCTCTCCAATAAAAATTTTAGCTGTTGCCGGCAAATTCATCGTATAATCATTTGAAGAATAATTTACAGCGAAGTAAAATCCATCTCGCCAATAGGTATAAATTCCTTCCGGATAGTCTTCTGTTGTGGCACCGGTTGACTTATAAAGTTGACTTATAATATTTTTTTCCAGTTTTGAATCATCAGTATCCACACCAATATAGGTTACAGTACCTTTACCAATTTTATTTCGTACAACTGCAGCTTTTCCTTTATAAAACTCACTATCATAAGTGGCAAGTACTTCCGTTCCTTTATCAACGTTAAGTAAATCAGCCCAGTTATTCCATTTGTAATTAACCTCATTCATTAAAACAGTTCCGTTTTTATAAGCCGAAAGCATATCCGTAGACTCCACATGTGCACCAATAAGATCCGATAATGGTGCAGCCCATTCTCCTTCCCAAATATGTCCGTCACGATTTCTTGTTGCGGTGCGGCACGTTAAAATCAAATGCCCTCCATTAGTTACATAGTCTTTCCATTTTTTTACCAAAGTAGCATCTGCTAAATCATAAGCGGGTACAATTAAAAATTTATATTTAGAGAAATCCGTTTTTTCTGAAATCACTTCGGTTGGAGCCCCTAAAGACTTGGTTAATTCCAAAAACTTAACAGGATAGTTCCAAGTGTCCCACTGATAAGTTAATTTTTGTCGGTCAATAGCCCAATAATTTTCTAAATTCCAAAGAATAGCTGTTGATTTTACAGCCAGTTTTTCAGGTAGCTTTGTGTTAGGTTTGTATTCTTTACGAAGTAATTTTACTTCCTTCATAAATTGCATGTACTCTTTACCTCCCGGAGAAAGTGTTACTCCATCAGGTTTCATGATACCGGCATGATACTGCTCAGAACTATAATTGATTTGACGAAACCTGTAAGAACATGCCAATTTACCACCTGCAGCAAAGGTGTGATACAACCACATACGTACAGTTCCCGGTAGCAGTAAAGGATTATAACTTCCCCAATTAACAGGACCAGGCTGAATCTCCATAACTCCGGAAACACCACCAACTAATTTATAATATTCGGCAGCAAAAAGAATTGCCTTACTGTCCCCTAATCTAAACCCATTTTCTCCTATATTATTACTTCCGCCATTAGGATAAGCCGTATAAGCGGCAAAATCAAGTTTCTGTGTTCTTCTTGGATCAGCTCCAGTACAAATGGCTGTATAATTTGTCGTAATATACTGATTATCCAAGATGTGTTCTCTCAAAATTCCAGCCTGAAAATCCAGACAATCTGCCTGACAATCTGCAGAATATCGTTTAAAATCAAGCAAGGCATGAGGATTATTACCCCACCAGCCTACAAGTGTAGTATTAGGTATTACTACCTCATCAAAACTATTAAACCATTGGCTCCAAAATGCTGTCCCCCAAGCTACATTCAACGACGCTACGGTTTGATATTTACTTTTCAACCATTTTCTAAATGCATCCTGAGAATCCGGGCTGTAATCAGCAATTGCCGGCGGCTCATTATCAATTTGCCATCCTACCACATTCTTATTCTGTCCATAACGTTTTGCCAGTTCAGTAACAATTTTTCCAACAAACATTCGGTATTTTAGGTTAACCGTAGAATTTAAGCCTCGAGTACCATTCTCAGCACGAATGTAATGACCATCCATAATAAAGGTCTCAGGATAGTTAATACGCATCCATGCAGGAGTTGTTGCCGAAGGCGTACACATTACTATTTTTAAATTGTTTTTTATACAAAGATTAACCACCTTATCCAACCAGGTGAAATCAAATTTTCCTTCAACAGGTTCCATTTTATACCAGGCAAATTCAGCCAGATGTACAAACTCATATCCCATATCGGCTATATTCTTAATATCTCTCTCCCACTGATTTTCATTCCAATGCTCAGGATAATAATAAATTCCTGTTGTTATTAAATCTTTTTCAGGAAAAAATTTATTGCCATTCTGTGATTTTACGGTTGTTCCCGTAATTATCAGTAATAACAGTAAAATTTTAAGACTTCTTTTCATATATGTATATTTTATTTTTTTGTTTCTATATTTTACTGTTTTTATTTATTAGTATTTGCCCACTCATAAACTATTTATTAATGCAATTTCTTTTTTAATAAATCGATTATATTTTAAATCATTTGGATCATACTTTCACTATAAAAACACTATAAAAGCAACTTGACTCAAATTTATTGAGTCTGGCATACAAAAGTATTTGTTTACTCTGTTTTATATAATATCCTTATGTATCCAATAAGGTATCGTTTTGGCGCTTTTTGTTAATATTTAGGGTAAATTGTGAAAAATAATTAAGTATAATAATATTATACTCAATATAAAGTGTTTTATTTTTTCTTTTGTGTTTTTTTTATGCAATTGTTCAAAATAATCCATCTCTAAAATATAGCATTGATATAAGTAGATATGCATAAAATTTCAACCTTTGTTTAATCAATAAAAACTTTGTAAAAAACAAACTAATGATTCCAAAAAAGGAACCACTTATTCAGTATTTTTAATGTTGAATTTGGGTTAAAAACCTCAAACGCTTACTAACTTGTTTAATCCATTCTCTAGCCATCAATTCATGACCAAATGCAGTTGGATGTACACCGTCCCAAATCCAATAATCAATTGGGGCTTGTTTTTGTGCTTCTTCAAAAACCTTAGGATAATCAATCAAAACAGCATTAAAATCGGCTGCAATTCTTTTTACAACTTCGGCTCTTTCCACTGTTAATGGATGCCACTTTGCGTATTGTTCTTTACGCCAACCGGAAGCAAAAAAAAAGGGTACCCCCAATACTATTAAAATATTTTGATTTTGTTCTACACATGAGGTTAGCAGTTTACGATAAGTGCTCTCAAACGCTTTTACATCGAGAGCTTCTTTCTTCCCGTCTATGACTTGATTTACATCATTGATCCCAATTAATAAACTTAATACATCTGGTTTCAAATCCAAGGTATCATTCTGCCATCTTTTTTCAAGATCACTAAGTGTATTCCCTCCTATACCCCGATTAATAAATTGGTAACCGTACTGTGAAAAATCGGCACCAATTCTGCTGGAAACAGCAAAACAATACCCGTGGCCTAAAATATGGTTTGGGTCTTCAGTTCTTCCTCGATTCCCATCGGTTATAGAATCGCCCTGAAACAGGAATACTAAATTCTCTTTTTCTGGTTTACTATTTCTTGTTTTTGTATTAGCACAGGCAGTAGGCAATGCTGTAGCTGCCAAGCCGGCTACTGACATGAGTTTTATAAAATCTCTTCTGGAGGTATCGTTTGCTTTCATTCTAACTATTTATATTTTATGCTTTACTTACATGATGTCCTATTTAATTCAAACCAATTAGCTAAAAACATGGCTGAGGGACATCAATACCCAATGGAGTGATAATGTATTCCGATTGCAATCTCACAATATTGATTTCCTGAGGTTTAACTTTCAAATAATGAAAACAAAATCAGGAAAAAGCTAAAAGTGCTATTCTTTATTTTTCCTTTTTACTAAATGATAATTCTTTTAAATCTTATACCGCTAAGGTTTTATTGTTACTATAATCCTTTTATAACTGGATAATTGAGGCTTACCCTTATCGGTTACTTTCAAAATAAAATGAGCAGTTTCTTCCTTATCCACCTTAGGGGCATTCAAATAGACACCATGCGAATTATCTGCTCCTTCAATTTTAATAAGCCTTTTATAGGTACCTGCCTCAGGATAATTGAACCACAAAAAACTAAAACTGTCTCCATCAGGATCAATTGTACCAAAAGCATCCATGCCAAAACCCTGCCCTGATTTTACTGTAATATTTTCGGAATGGCTAAGTTCAATAATTGGCCGATGATTGGCTTCCTGAAAAGATTTAGTACACCAATCAATACGGGCAGCAAAATCATTTTGAAAATCATTTCTCCATCGCCATAATGATGCTTTATTATCGCTGAAAATAAGTGTATCCAACTTCACATTTCTACCATATTCATTAGAAATGTACGGTGAATAAGTATCAACTGCATCCGTCCAAATCTTTCTTGTTTCAGGTTGGGAAGGTACTCCTGAACCAGCTTTTTTATGAATCAAGAAATCGGGCTTATACAATTCGTACCTGCCGCCCCAGCCGCCCCAATCGGGATGTTCGGCATTATTTAATCCATTTTGAATAAGCGATAAAAATGCCGGTGTATCGCCTTCCATACCCCAGGTTACATCAGGATAAACTGCGCCAAGTGCTCCGTGTCCCTGCTGAATATTTGCAGCTATCCAAGAATTGCTGATTGTTTTATTGTCGATTCGGGGAATAACACTCATAATACCGTTCCATGTGGCGTTACTATAATCATCACCCGGACTGACAATGTAAAACAGTTGGGAAAAATTGCTCCGAATCCAGATTCCACTATCATCCTGATCAGAAATGGTATAAACTCTGAGTTTTGCAATTAACATTTTGAGTTCGTCTGGTTTTTTAGTAGCTTTTAATTTATATAAAGCTTGTGCCAAGGTATTAGCACCTCCCCAAACCGAAATCCATAATGGTCTGTCATCTTCTCTTAGTAGTTCATTAATTATTAAATCTGAACCTTCTGAATCTTTATTTTTTCCAACTCCTGTCATTCCGTATTCAGGAATTCCTTGTTTTACTAACGCATACAGTTCTTCCGCTTTTGGATATGCTGAATTATGTTTTAAAAGATTGGGTTGTACCTTTTCATACGCATTGATTACTCTTTTTATAGATTCTGGACAAACCCTTGCTTTTTGCCAACATGAGGTGGTAGCCACAAGTCCTTTTATTTCAATTTCGTCAGCATATAAAAGTAAACGCACCAATGATTGTGTATCATCAGGATCGGCTTCAATATCTGTAAGTACAATGAGCCTGTGTTTTTGATCCTCCTGACTAAAAAGAAAGTGGAATGATAATAAAAACAATAAGATAAAAAACTTCATTGTGTTCCAATTTAAATAGTAACCATCTAAATACAAATTTGTATTAAACTATCGATAACCCACATACTTTGAGTAAACTCATAACTATTCACAAATCAACATGTTAAAAATTAAAACCAAATCAATTTTTAACTGTATTCAAAAAACCGTTAGCCTTCAGCCATTTTTCACAGGCATTCGTCCAGGTTGATTCGGTACCTGAATTTTTCTTTCCTAGTCCGTAGCCATGTCCTCCGTGTTCATAAATATGGAGTTCACAAGGAATATTATTTTTCTTCAATGCCAATGCATATTCTATACTATTTTCTACAGGAACTGTGCTATCATCCATAGAATGTATCATAAATGCCCGAGGTGTTTTTGGGCTAATTTGAAGAGCATTAGAAAAATGTTTTACCAATTCCTGACTTGGATTTTTACCCAATAAATTTTCCCTTGACCCTCCATGTGTTATGACAGTATCCATCGAAACTACAGGATAAATTAATAAAGAAAAGTCTGGACGAGCACTGGTAGAATCTTTGGGTTCATATACCTTTTCATCAAAATGAGTCGAAACTGTAGATGCAAGATGCCCTCCGGCCGAAAAGCCCATAATACCGATTTTATTTGGATCTACACCCCATTTCTTTGCATTACGACGTACGATACGTATCGCTTCCTGTCCATCTTGTAATGGAGCTATTGATTTGTTTTCCATAATAGCATCATCAGGTAAACGATAATGTAAAACAACAGCCGTAATCCCTAACTCATTTAACCATTTGGCCACTTCGGTACCTTCGCCAACAAAAGACAAACCATAATACCCTCCTCCCGGACAAACCACCACAGCAGTACCTGTGTTATTATCAGATGCTGCGGGATATACCTGAATAGTTGGATTAGAAACATATCTTATCTTAATCCAGTAAGCCGAATCAACTATTTGTTTATAATCTTCTTTGGGTATTGCACCCGGAACTTTTCCATTCCACAAATCGACAACCCTACTTTGACAAAAAGCACTGGAACTTACCACTATACAACAAATAAACAACTTGATTATTTGTTTAAAACATTGACTTCTCATTTTTTAAATTGTTAAATATTCCTTTTTAAAACTAATTCTTTCCTCTTTATAACTTTATTTTCTGATAATTACCATCTACAAAAACAATCATTTCTTATATCCAATCAAAAAAACAACTTCAATTTAAATCTGTTCTCTTAGATTAATTTTCAGTTTCCACATCTAATAGCTAAATAAAAATTGTTTTTGTTTTTATTTAGTAAGTTTCATTTTAGCAATATCCCCCATATCTCCCATATTTCCTATATACGGACGAATTGAGAAACTGAAAGTTGCTTTTTCTGTTTTCAACAAATATTTATCCATTGGACCCGGACCGCAACTTCCGCCACCTAGTCCATTATGTTGCATATCGACAGTCAGGATTGTTTCTTTTCTGCGGTTAAGTTCATAAGGATGATTCGCTTTGTCCAAATCTAATGGAGTGTAATGCAACGCACTAAAATTCATCTTATCATCTGCAACAACCATCATTCCCACACCTTTATGATTGCTAACCGTAAACCAATTAACATTGGAACGGTTACCACAGTCTTGTGTACGCAAATAAGGCACAAACATATCATCAACTGTTATTTTGTACTGACCAATAGCAGCCGAACGCAACCTATCACGATAATTTTCATGTGGTCCTGCTCCGTAAAAAGTTACATCCTCAAAACCTTCAGGCATTTGCAATAGGAATCCAAGTTTAGCTAATGGATAATCCAATTTGTCAGGATCAAAATCTGTGGTCACATCAATAAAACCATTTCCGTAAATTTTCCAAATAGTGTGCTGTCCTACAGCATAACCTTTGACGGATTTCGAATTAATGGTTACGTCAATCACAAGGGCATCTTCTTTTTTACTAACTGAAATATTTTTTACAGTCGGTTTCATATTGTACAAAGCTGCAGCTTGCCATTTTGGACCATAACCTCCACCAAAAAAATAATCATTATCCACTGGTGCACGGAAAACATTCAATATCGGACCAGCAACACGAGCATTGGTTAACGTATCTGTATAAATCGTTCTTGTTTCGATACGAACACCGTTTATAGCTTCTGGATTAGTATGCAAAACAGCCGTACCGAAATAATCTAAATCAGTTATAGTACCCACCTTTTTATTGAATTTTAAGTTGAATGCTTTACCAGAAACTTGAATCCAATCTCCGCTTTCATAATAAGTAAGTGAAGACAAAGTTTGCGGATGAACTGGTTCAACAGGCGGAACATCAAACGGTACAGCCAATTGTTCCCAAGCCACCACATGTCCTCTCGATGCCCAAATTTCATCATTACGCAGTTTGAAAATAACTTTCAAGAAATATTCAGCGCCTGCTTTTAATTGTGGTTTTGTAAAAGGAATCATCACGTCAGTCGATTGACCAGGCTCAAGATTAAACGGAGCTATTATTCCTGACTCAATCACGCTGCCATTGCAACTTAATTCCCAATTCAGGTCAAATTTTTCTAGGTTAATAAATTGGTATTTATTTTTAATGTTTACTTTACCATTCAGTATATCCTGTGGTTTAATTCCAATATATTGATACACTTTTTTCACCTCTTCCATTTTTGGTGTGATAGCACGATCAGGTGTGGTCAATCCATTGGCACAAAAATTCCAGTCGGTTGGACGGTCTCCAAAATCACCACCATAGGCAAAAAAGTATTCACCGGGTTTTCCGGGCACTTCTTTTTGCAGTCCCTGATCTACCCAATCCCAGATACAACCACCAATAAGTCGTTTGTGTTTTTCAATCACATCCCAGTATTCCTGAAGGTTACCCACGGCATTTCCCATGGCATGGGCATATTCACAAGCAAAAAATGGTTTAGGATCATTTTTAGCTCCGGTCGCATCTAGCGACTCCACACTTGGATACATAATTGATTCTATATCTGCCACTTCGTTGTAACCCTGATAATGAATTGGGCGTGTTTTATCTATATTCAGAACTGCTTTACGGCAAGCTTCAAAATTGACACCCGTTCCCGCTTCGTTACCCAATGACCAAATAATGATTGCCGGATGATTTTTGAAAGCCTCAACCATAGATATTTCACGGTCAACATGCGCTTTTTGCCAGCGAACATCATGTCCTAATCCTTCCTTTTCAAACCCCATACCATGCGACTCTAAATTGGCCTCACTTACCATGTAAATACCATAGCGATCACATAATTTATAAAAATCCGGATGATTTGGATAATGACTAGTACGTACTGTATTGATATTGAATTGTTTGAATAATTTCACATCCTGCAACATACTTTCATAAGAAATGTATTGTCCGTTTTCTGGGTCAATATCGTGTCGGTTAACACCTTTAAGTAAGACGCTTTTTCCGTTTACCCAAAGTTGTGAATCTTTTATTTCTATTTTGCGAAAGCCAAAAGGAGTCGAAACAACTTCGAGTGTTTTACCCGATGTGTTTTTCAAGACAAAGACCATTTGATACAAATTTGGCGTTTCTGCCGACCACAAATCGGGATGATCTACCTGAGTATCAAATATCAGTTTTGCTCCCTTTTTACCTACACTCGATGCCGAAAGTTGTTTGGAAAAAATAGGCTTCTCCCCTTGATATTTTTGTCTGTCTTTCAATAAATATCCTTCAACTGAAACAGCTCCGTTATATCCTTTATTTGCAAATGAAATCTCAGATTTAAGGCTTGCTGAAGTAAAATCATCATTCAAATCCGATTTTACAAAAAAATCACTGACCTGTAATTTAGGTGTAGCATATAAAAACACATCACGAAAAATACCGCTCAAACGCCAAAAATCCTGATCCTCCAAATAACTGCCATCACACCATCTGTACACCTCAACAGCCAACGTATTTTCACCTTTTTTAAGATAAGAAGAAATATCAAATTCGGCAGGAGTCATACTTCCCTGACTATAACCCACTTTTTTGCCATTAACCCAAACATACATCGCCGAATTAACACCCGCAAAATGCAGGTAAACTTCGTGTCCATCCCAATTATCGGGAACAACAAAATTGCGTCTATAGGAACCCACTGGATTAGGCAACTCGCTATTGGTCCAACCAGTATATCCCGGTCCCATTACATAGGGAGGATTCTTTACAAAAGGATACGTAATATTGGTATAAATTGGTTTCCCATAACCTTTCATTTGCCAGTTAGAAGGCACTTCAATATTATCCCAATAATTCACATTGAAATCCGGTTTGTAAAAGTCAACCGGACGTAAATCCGGTGATTTCACCCAATTAAATTTCCAAGTTCCGTTTAAACACTGGTAAAATGGTGATTCTGCGGCATAATCGGCTAATGCTTGGTCGATTGTTGCATATGGAATGTAAACGCTATGTGCTGATTGTTTGTTTATACCAATTACCTGCTCGTTTTCCCAGTCGTGTTGTTGTGCAAATAAGGATGAAAAAAATAAGGCCAATATAAATATTGGAATACACGAAGCTTTTGTGCTCATCATTAAGATTTTTTTTAAAGATTTATATAAAATCAAAGGCTAATAAATTGTTATTGTTTTTTAATTTTCAAAAGAAATTAACTTACAAAATTATTGATTACAACTTCATAAATACTATTCTAATGTATCTAATCTGGTATCACAATGGTGCATTAATACCTTTTAATTCTATAAATTCCCTACTTCTATACACTTAAATTTGACTATTCAAAAAACTCTTAAAAAAACTTTGAGATTAACATAATCATCAAAAATGAAATAAAATATTTCAAAATCTTACTGTTTTTCTTTATAATATTCATACATAATAAACCATGCTTTCTTTTTCTCTTCTTTTTCAGAAAGTAAACCTTTACGGTTATATCCTTTTTGATAAACAGGGTGCATTCTTCCTAAGGATTTATAGTCAAATAAAATCCAGGGACATAC
>JALRGZ010000272.1 GCA_023253295.1 Flavobacterium sp. | reverse complement strand
AGCCAAAGCATCCAATCCTGACGTTTTCGAATATTAGAAATACTGATTTTTCCAAAGTAATCCACATCATAAATTCCGGTTAAATTGCCCACATAATTACAAAAAAACAATTGGAGATACGATAAATTTCGTGGAGCTTCTATCCTTTTTCCTATTTCTTTTCCATCTTCATCAATACAATCATAAAATGAAAAAGTAAAGGGTAAATTATTAGATTGCATGAACGCAATTTGCTTTTGGAGTTTTTCAGGCTTCCACAAATCATCAGCATCCAAAAAAGCAATGTATTTTCCTTTGGCTCTCGCCAAAGCGGTATTTCGGGCTATTCCCGTTCCGGAATTGATTTCCAACGGATAAAATTGAATCCTTTTATCCGTTAGAAAAGTAGTAATTATTTTAGGTGTTGTATCCGTTGAACAATCATCTACTAAGATAATTTCCCAGTTTTGATAAGTCTGATTTTGAACCGATTGAATAGCATCTGAAATGTATTTTTCAGCATTAAATGTTGGAATAATTACAGATACTAACGAACTTTCCATTCTATTTGATGTAATCGGTAAAGTCTTTGTGTTCTTCCTTAGAAAGTTCTTCAGGAGACAAAGATTTGAAATACTCATAGGTAATTTTCATTCCTTCAGCACGACCTACTTTCGCTTCCCAACCCAAAATTTCTTTGGCTTTAGTAGTATCGGGTTGGCGTTGTAAAGGATCATTAATTGGCAACGGATGATATACCACTTTTTGGTTGGTTCCTGTTAATTTGATGATTTCTTCAGCAAAATCTTTAATGGTAATTTCGTCCGGATTTCCAATGTTTACCGGATATACATAATCCGAATGCAGCAAACGGAAAATACCTTCTACCTGATCGTCTACATAACAAAACGAACGCGTTTGCATTCCGTCTCCAAAAATCGTTAAATCTTCTCCACGAATTGCCTGACCAATAAATGCCGGAATTACACGGCCGTCATTGAGACGCATTCTTGGTCCATAAGTATTAAAAATTCGCACGATACGAGTTTCTACGCCGTGAAATGTATGATAAGCCATCGTAATGGATTCCTGGAAGCGTTTTGCCTCGTCATAAACTCCACGAGGACCAATAGTATTTACGTTACCATAGTATTCTTCTGTTTGTGGATGTACCAATGGATCTCCATATACTTCAGAAGTAGAAGCAATCAAAATTCTTGCTTTTTTCACTCTTGCTAAACCTAACAAATTATGTGTTCCAAGCGAACCTACTTTCAAGGTTTGAATTGGAATTTTTAAATAATCAATTGGACTTGCTGGCGAAGCAAAATGCAAAATATAATCCAACTCACCCGGAACATGCACAAACTTGGTAATATCATGATGATAAAATTCAAAATGCTCCAGTTTGAACAAATGTTCTATGTTTTTCAAATCACCTGTAATAAGATTATCCATCCCAATAACATGGTAACCTTCTTTAATAAAACGATCGCACAAATGAGATCCTAAAAATCCCGCAGCCCCGGTAATCAGTATTCTTTTCATAGTTGTATTTTAACCCCCGCAAGGTATAAAAAGCATTCCAAATGCTCAATTCTCCTTTATTTTATATTGAAAATTTGTTCTAATATTTTAATTGTAATCAGATAAGTGGGTTTTACTCCTGTAGTTCCCAAACCGCCGGATGCTAATGTACTTCCGGTTTCCAAAGGATTATCCGAAGCATAATACGCATAACGCACCTTGACATCTTTCGGGATACTTTTACGAATTTTTGAAGCCGATTGTATGGCTTTTTGATAATGTGAACCCTCCATTTCCAGACCGATAACGCCCCAGGTAGAATCATGGAAAAACTTCAGTAAATCTCGATTTTGCAATGAAGTTCCTAAAACCGTTACCATAGCACCTTCATAAACTCCAATGCCATTTCCCTGAAACATTTCGGCCGCTAATTCGTTTTCAAAATAATAATTATCAGCCGTACCTTCATTAATATGCGCATTCGGAATCATAATGTCTCCTTTGCCTCCTTCTAAAATTCCAGCTTTTCCCATAATCGAAACCGATTCGACATTGAGAAAAACATTCTTTTTATAAGGTTTTAACAACTCATCAACCGTTTCGTAAGCCTGTTCACCAAAGGCATAATCCATCACAATCAATACTGGTTTTTCCTCCCCAAAATTGGCTTCAGGAAAAGAAGTCTTCGTCCAGTCAATTTTAGCAGTATCAAAAATTTGTACATCGATATTCGTTCCTTCCGTTTCCGGTAAAAAAATCATTCCCTGTTCCAAAGCCAGTTCTTTAACCGTGTTGCGAACGCCATTTACAGTTGGCTTACTTAATTCTTCAAAAATCTCAAAATCCGATTTGCCTTTAAAAGTCGATTTCAAAGCCGTTTTTGCAAAAATAGAATTCATCACCGAGTGCATATTAGCACTTATCACATGAATAGGACGATCTAAAAGATGATTTGCCTTTAGAACCTCCTTGATATTCGTTGCCCAGATTTCGCCATGAATATGATGCCCTAAACGCTCTCTGAGAACAGGACTAAAAGTGATGGTTCTTTTATTGTTTTGAACTACTTCTTCAATGGCCAGTTTTCCCAACCAAAAAATGATATGTAAAAAACGATCCGGCATTTCTTCAGTTCCAAACTCATCATATATTTCTAAAACATCTTCAAAAGTTCTTGCCAAAATATTTGCCGCATGTGAAATAGCAATTTCTTTTTCCACTAAAGATAAAGGTTCCTTTTTCAAAACAGCCTGTTCCAACTTTTCCCAATCACGTGAAACTTCGCCGGAATCATCAATTAAGGCACGGTCTTTTATTTTGTGTGATTCAATAAAAATAAAAGTCAAATGCGTCAAAATATCGTAAATATCCGAACGTCCACGGGTGATTTCAACGTTCATTTGCTCCTCATCAATTCGGTAGCAATTACGTCTTCTTTTAGGTGGCACTATCGCC
>JALRGZ010000082.1 GCA_023253295.1 Flavobacterium sp. | reverse complement strand
ATTTGAATTAGACAATAATGAATTAACGGTTTCTGCTTCTGATTTAGAAACAACCATGTCTGCGACTTTGTCTATCGATTCTACAAGTAAAGGAAGTGTTGCAGTACCAGCTAAATTGCTTTTGGAAATCTTAAAAACATTCCCGGAACAACCACTTACTTTTACCGTTGAAGAAAATAACACCATAGAAATCAGTTCTAATTCAGGAAAATATGCCCTTGCGTATGCTCCTGGTGAAGAATTCCCTAAAGCGGTAAACTTAGACGAACCATCGGTTACTTTAGTTCCTGCTGACGTTTTAGCCACTGCAGTAAGCAAAACAATCTTTGCTGCCGGAAACGACGATTTACGTCCGGTAATGTCAGGTGTATTCTTCCAGTTTTCACCACAAGGATTGACTTTCGTGGCAACTGATGCGCACAAATTAGTAAAATATGCTCGTACCGATGTTACTGCTTCACACGTAGCTGATTTTATTATGCCAAAGAAACCTTTGAATATTTTAAAAAATATTCTTTCAACTTCAGATGCAGAAGTAAAAATTGAATACAACGATTCTAATGCTACTTTCTCTTTTGACAATTACGTATTAATGTGTCGTTTAATTGATGGAAAATATCCTAATTACGAAGCTGTAATTCCAAAAGAAAACCCAAATAAATTAATGATTGACCGTGCTCAATTTTTAAGTTCCGTAAAACGTGTAGCTATCTTCTCTAACAAAACAACCCACCAAATACGCTTGAAAATAGCTGGAGCAGAATTAAATGTTTCTGCTGAAGATATTGATTACTCTAACAAAGCAGAAGAAAGATTAACTTGTGATTACCAAGGAGACGATATGCAAATTGGGTACAACTCTCGTTTCTTAACAGAGATGTTAACCAACTTACAATCGGATATGATTATGCTGGAAATGTCATTACCTAACCGCGCAGGTATCCTTACTCCTGTTGACGGATTAGAGGATGGTGAAACAGTTACTATGCTTGTGATGCCTGTAATGCTAAATAGCTAAAATATTTTCGGTAAAAAAACGAAATCAATAAATTTTACCGCATTTTATTTTTGATATTAAAATATAATACTTATCATTGCATAACCAAAAAAGAAATTAACCAACCATTTTTTATATTTAAAAAAACCGCGATTCCTCCTTGAAAAGCGGTTTTTTTTTGCTTTTTTGTAGCCACGAATTCACGAATGAAATGTGCATAATTACTTTAGATTCCACATATTCTTCAAATAGTCTTTGATAAACAAAAAATTAAAAAACTAAAATTCTTTAAGTTTCTCTAATTTGTCGATATTTTTAAAATCACGATTCTAAAAAAATTTCGTGAATTCATGGCTAAAAAAATCAAATAATATCCATTTTTTTCATCAAAAATGTCGCACTCTTATTTTGACAAATTCCTTTACGAAGTTTGTAATCAAAATGTAAATCGTCGTTTACAATTTCCACTTCAAAACAATTATTACTTAATATCTCCGGAAATTCATTGGTAGTCAAACAAACTTCAATGTCATGAGTAGCAATTGCGCCAATGGCTTTTTTAAAGATTACTTTTTTTAGCACTTCAATAGTTCCGTTTCGTTTATCATCAGAATTCGTTCCTCTCAAAATTTCATCCAATAAAACAAAAGCAGGCTCGACAACCAAACCATCCATTATTTGTTTCAAACGTTTAATTTCGGCAAAGAAATACGACTCACTATCCGACAAAGAATCCGAAAGTCGCATGGAAACCAAAACCGGTAAAGGATGCACATGAGCCTCTGTAGCACAAACCACCGAACCTGTTGCTGCCAAAACCATATTAATCCCTAAACTTCGCAAAAATGTACTTTTCCCAGACATATTCGAACCCGTCAAAACCATAAAGGATTGCGGATGAAAAGCGACATCATTCCCTACTCTACTTACTGGATTCAACAAAGGATGACTTAAACTAGTAAAATCAATTTTAAAATCAGTATTTAAAACGGGATAAGTAAATTCAGGATTGTTATACGACAAATTAGCTAAGCTGTTTAGTTTTTCAAATTCACCAATCACTGCTAACCATTCTTTTAAATCAACCGCATGTTCATTTTTCCAAGCCAAAAGAGCTTTTAACACATGAAAATTGAACAAGAAAGTTCCGTTGAATAAAACTGCTGTAAACAAATTAGCAATGGTATCATTTCTGGAAAATAATTCAGATAATTGCTTTAAATAAGCACTGGATTGAGTTGATTTTAATTGTAACTGCTTTTGCAATGCTATTAATTGAGAAGATTCAAACGATTCTTTTTCTATTTTTTCAAGCAAAAGCCCATAATTCCCAATTATTTTATCAATATTATCTGAGTTCGTAATTTCAATTTTAATTCGTTTAAAGAACTTCCCTAAAACCATTAAATTCAGTAGAAATAAATAGCTCAAACTCTTTAAAACAACCAAATCTGAAGTTATTAAATAAGCAACAAAAGTGATTACAAACAGCACTGGACTAATGTAGGAGAAAAATAAAGTCCATTTTGGTAAAGGTTCACTGTTAAATATACTCCAATTCAATAATGATTGATAACTCTGTTCATTATCATCGTTAACTTTGGCAAGAGCCAAAAACTCCTGACGAAATTCTATTTTTTGAGTTAATTCCTTAACAGCTTCCTGATTTTTCTGAATTTCTTCGTTAGATGATTTCTGTAGTAAACTATCTGCTAATGTTTTCTTTCCAATAAAAGTTGCTGTTCTGTTTAAATATTGAAATAACGAATTATTCCCGAAAATATCCAAATCATAGGCATAAGGATGATGGAAATCAACAAATTCAACACCGTTTTCAAAAGAAACTGATTTTCTCTCTAAAAAATCAATTTCATTCTGATTGATCTCCAAAAGTGCCTGATTTATTTTCCTTTGAAATTGCAACCTGGAATGTATTCTCATCAAAAAAATAAAAACTGCAAAAAGCAAAACAGCCAGAATCAGCCACAAAATTTCACTTTGCTGAAAATAGTAATACATCGAAGTTAAAGACAACAATATACTGCCCAATCGCAATAAACTAATAAAATTATACTTGCTGTTAATGGAGTTTAATTGATCTGAAAACAGACGAACATTGGAAGAATATATATTCATAATTGATTAAATGAATTACAAATATAGAAGAGCCTCCATTACAATTGGAATAAAATTACTAAAATTAAGCTACTGAATAGGAATCACTAAAATTGGCACATCCCAATGAGCCGCACAATCCTTAGTTAAACTATGATGAAACAGACTTTTAAGAAAATTATGTTTGTAAGTTAACATCGTTAAAATATCAACATCTTTAAAAAGGATAAAATCAAGAATACTTTCTTTGACATCTTCACTAAAAACCACTGTAAATTCAACGGGATCATTTGCAAAATCATCTTCCCATTGTTTAATAGTTTCTTTGGATACATCCGATGAATCTTTTTTCACATACAAACATTTTACTTTTGCATTCATTTTTTTAGCAATTTCTATAACATTTTTCAAAGCAGGTTTGTCTTTTGGTCGAAATCGAGTGGTAAAACCAATATTCTTAACCGTTTTGTATTTTGACTCTACCGGAATACTCAAGACCGGAATATCAACATCTGAAATCACTGCAGTAGTATGAGTACCTAAAAACATATCAGTCCAACTCTTCTCTCCTTCTGTACCCATGATAATATAATCAATTTGATCTTCTTTTACTGATCTTTCAATTGCTGAAACTAGCTCTCCATCCATTAATCTATGTGACATTTTGACCCTGTCTAAATTTCGTTCTTGAGCAATAGCATGCAATTTAGGCAATTCATCTTTAAACACTTCAAACTGTGTCAACTCTACTGATTCATAAATCAACATGTAGTTTTCCGGAAAAAATTGACTATCAAAAACAGGTAAATCAAAAGCGTGCAATAAAATCAATTCGCCCTCTATTCGATTAGCAAACTCTAAAGCATGAACAAAAGCATTGGTAGCAGTCTCAGAAAAATCGGTTGGAAATAAGATACGTTTCATTGAAATCAGATATAAAAAATTAAACATCAAAAACACTGAATAAAGTTACAATTTTAACGCCTTAATTCCCAATAAATACTACTTTTATATTTCAAGGCTAAGTAATACTTCCGTAGATTTAGTACCTTTGCAACCAATTCAGAAAAAAATGCTTAACAACGATTCTATAGTAGCACTAGCTACCGCTTCCGGAACAGGAGCTATAGCCATCATTCGGGTTTCAGGACATGATGCCATAAGTATCGCCAACTCGGTTTTTAAATCTATTAAAAACAAAGATTTAACAACACAAAAATCACACACCCTTCATTTAGGCCATATTGTGGATGGTGCAAAAACTTTAGATCAGGTATTGGTTTCTGTTTTCAAAGGACCTAATTCGTACACAGGTGAAAATACAGTCGAAATATCTTGTCACGGTTCCACTTATATTCAGCAACAAATTATTCAGTTATTACTGAGAAAAGGCTGTCGTATGGCCGATGCAGGGGAATTTACACTTCGTGCATTTTTAAATGGAAAATTAGACTTATCACAAGCCGAAGCCGTTGCCGATTTGATTTCGTCCGACAATGAAGCTTCTCACCAAATTGCAATGCAGCAAATGCGTGGTGGATTTTCGAATGAAATTGCCAAACTGAGAGAAGAGTTATTAAATTTTGCTTCTTTAATCGAATTGGAATTAGACTTTGCTGAAGAAGATGTAGAATTTGCAGACAGAAGCCAGTTTCACGAATTATTAAACCGAATTGAGTTTGTTTTAAAACGATTGGTAGATTCATTTGCCGTTGGAAACGTGATTAAAAACGGAATTCCGGTTGCTATTGTTGGTGAACCCAACGTAGGGAAATCAACTCTTTTGAATGCTTTATTAAACGAAGAACGCGCCATTGTTTCGGACATTGCCGGAACCACTCGTGATACTATTGAGGACGAATTAACCATTGGCGGAATTGGTTTCCGTTTTATTGATACCGCAGGTATTCGTGAAACCAAAGATGTAGTGGAAAGCATTGGAATCAAGAAAACCTTTGAAAAAATCGAACAGGCACAAGTAGTGTTATTTTTAGTTGACGGTTCTCAGTTTACAGCTAACAGTTCACTGGATAGTTTTATCAACGAAATCGGAAAAATACAAAACCAATATCCTCAAAAAGCTCTGATAGTGATTGTGAATAAAAAAGATATTATTCCACAAGAAGTTTTCACTAAAATCAATTCCAAATTAGAAAAATATCAGCAAGAACTATCTGTTGTTAACCGTCAACTCTCAACTATTTTTATTTCTGCCAAAAACAAAGAAGGCGTAGAAGATTTAAAAAATCAACTACTTTCATTTGTTAACACAGGTGCATTACGCAATAACGAAACAATAGTCACTAACACCAGACATTATGATTCTTTATTGAAAGCCTTAGACGAAATTTCGAAAGTAAAATATGGTCTTGAAAGCAACCTTTCAAGCGACTTAATGGCATTGGACATCCGAGAAGCCTTATACCAATTTGGGCTCATCACAGGTCAGGTTACAAATGATGAATTGCTGGGAAATATTTTTGCTAATTTTTGTATTGGTAAATAAGGGCACAAAACAACACAAAACATCGTTCTAAAAAATACGTTAAATCACTACATATCAACAAAGTAGTGATTTTTTTATACCCAAAACTTTCGTTTTATTTGCGCAACTTTGTTCTTATTTGTACCTCCATTGTACCTCGAAAATAATTTTAACAGTAAGGTACAAGTGTCAGGCCAAATTATGGCACACTTTGGCACATGGAGGCACATCAGGACACAGTGGGACACATTGTGACACGATTAATTATTTACGCAAAATGAGCTCAAATATTCAGGTTGAAAGGGTATGTGAATACTGCAAAAAGGTCTTTACGGCGAAAACAACTAAGACACGGTTCTGTAACCTTACATGCAGCAGTAAGGGATATAAAGCCCGCCAGAAACAGGCTAAAATAAATGCCAGTAACCAGCAGACCAAAACCACGCTGGAGGGATTTGACCCCAGCATAACGGCCAAGGATTTTTTAAGCATTGACGACGCTTCAAAACTTCTTGGTGTCAGCCGCAGGACCCTGTACCGAATTATCAACCGGGGCGAACTTGGCATCAAAAAGCTTGGCCGCCGCACCATTTTAAAAAGAGCAGATGTAAACAGCTACTTCGAGTTTCCCGACATAATAATCCCTGAGAACAGGATACCGGAACTCAGTGACTGTTACAGCATAAATGAAATGCAGGAGAAATTCGGCATTTCAAACGGGGCTTTATATAACCTTATACGAAGGGAGCAGATCGCCCGGTTCTCTAAAGGAAAGTACACCTATGTACTTAAAGCAGATATTGAAAAGTTACTAATGAGGCAGATTATATGAGAAAGAGTACGAAAATAAAAGTAACCCTTCGTAAGAAAGCTATAGCGGGCGGAAAGAAATTATCTTTATATCTTGACTACTACCCTCCTATCTATGACAGTGCTGCCAATGAGTTTTCAAGACGAGAATTTCTGAAGCTGTACCTGATAGCACGTCCTTCTAATGCATTTGATAAAATGGCGAATGAGGAAAACCTCAACACTGCCAAAATGATACAGATCAGAAGACAGACGGAACTACTAAAGGATGATATCTATACCGAGTTTGAAAAAGGACTGCTCCGTTTAAAAGAGATCGGTGAGATATCTTTTCTGGATTATTTTCAAACGCAGGGTAAAAAGAGGATTGGTATTAATTATGATATATGGGACTATGCCATAGGATATTTTAAGGATTTTATCCAAACGGACAGTCTCACCTTCTCTGAACTGACACCATCATTGATCGAGGGCTTCCGTGATTATATGCTTCAGGCAAAAAGCAGGCGCAATCCTGATAAAAAGCTTTCTGTAAATTCTGCCCATTCTTACTTTAATAAACTAAAGGCAGCCCTAAAACAAGCCTACAAGGAAGGCTTCCTGCAGCAGGATTTGAATGCAGCAGTAGAGTATATAAAAGAAGAAGATGTCCAGAGAAATTTTCTATATCTGGAAGAGGCGCAGCTTTTGTTCGATACCGACTGTCCAAAACCCATCGTTAAAGAGGCCGCGCTGTTTTCTATCCTTACAGGGCTTCGTTATTCAGATATTGAGAAGCTGGAATGGTCAGAAATAGAGTATTCTCAGTATGACGGCCCATTCATCAGGTTTAAGCAGCAAAAGACTGCAGGACAAGAGACGCTGCCTATTTCTGAACATGCCTTTGAGATCCTGGGCGAACGAAAAAAAGCAGGGACTAAAGTGTTCGACGGACTTAAAAAGTGGGATATTGACCGCTTTGTGCCAATTTGGGTTGCCGCAGCCGGAATTACCAAACATATTACATTCCATTGTTTTAGGCATACATATGCAACCCTGCAGTTAAATTCTGGAACGGATATCTTTACGGTCTCCAAACTCCTGGGGCATAAGAACGTCAGGACAACTCAGGTTTACGCTAAAGTGATAGACAAAACAAAACGGGAAAGTACCCACCGTATAAAACTTAGGTAAAAATAAAGACTGGATAAGCAAAACCACTAATCGGATTAAACAAAAGAAGCTGCCATTACTTACTGGCAGCTTTCCCTTTTAAGCTTTCTAATTTATTTTCTCTTAAATATTTTTCAGCATTAGCACTATAGTCTGAAATACTTTTCGCTTTGCCCTGCAGAATCCATAATTTCAATTCTTTCCTGCTGAAATATAACCTTTTACCCTGTTTGTTAGCAGGCAGCTCATGTCGTGAGACCTTGCTGTAAATCGTTGCTGGTGAAAGCCGCAGATATTTTGCAGCTTCTTCGATATCCATAAAATCGTCCTTTTCCCGACTTACTTTAATTGTGGCTTTAAGAAGCTTTTCGATTTTCTTGATTCTTTCAAACAGCTTTGTGACTGCCATTGGCAGCTCCTCAAATGTAAATGGTTCCATACGGCTGTTTTAGGGATCATTAAAGTATATCTTGCTGGGCTGGTTCTTTTTGAATGACGGTACATAGCGCAGGTAACCATATTCTGTCATTTCCTTTAGGCATTTCCTGTATGTTTTGTGCGCCGATATTTTGTCTGTGTTCATTACCTCAGTACTAAAAGCTTCTACAGGATTTGAATAACCCTTATCCTCGCTAAAGTAAAGCAGCGCAGCATATATTCCGATATGCGTGCTGCTGATCCTGTAGTCGTTTCTGATCAGCTCAAAAAATTTGGATAAGGGCTTTGTGTACTTCATTTTTACATTGATTGTGCCTTACGGCGATTGCTGCTTTTTTTTTCAGACTGATTTTCTTTTTCATCATTTTCATTATGCCTGGCAGATTTAGACTGGTTGTTTGATGTTTTTTCTGATTCACTCTCTTTCTTGTCCTGTCTTGCATCCAGGCGTTTTAAATTCGAATCATAAACCGTAACAGTTTTAAACTGCGGATTAGCTTCCACGAACTGTTTGGTTTCAGTCCCGTCTTTGATAAAAGTTGCTGACTGGATATTTCCTTTTTTCAGCGAGTTAATAAGGTCGTCTTTATATTTTGGGGTGCTGAGTTCTTTAATAGGGTGCTTTGAAAGCGCAGCTTCCAGATCAAAACCATAATTCTCATGGTAGTGGTTCAGCATAAAATTCCCACGGGTATCGGTATTTTTAAAATCAAGCTGAACCCATGCGTTATAGGTTTCTCCTTCCCTGTTGGTGAGGTCTTTGTTAACAGATCTTCCTTCCATAAGATTGTAGGCTTCTTTCAGGGTAATATTATTCCCTTTGTTAATGTAGAAAGTCTGTTCAAGCGATTCCTCGCTTCCTTCTTTCTGCAGGTTTACCTTGTAGGAGTTAAAAAAATACAGGTCGGACTGCTCCGATTTTCGGAAGTTCAGCTCTGCACCTACTCTGCATTCTCCATAAAATGCATCATGCTGCAGTTTAAATTCTGTTTTTTGCTGCTCCATATTTTGTCTCAGTTCCCCTTCCAGTGCTTCACCGAAGCCGGTATACATAACCTGGTCTTTCAGGTAATCAAAATTTTTCTCGTTCATAATATTTTGTTCTAAGTTAATATCTTGAAATACTGCCCTGTCCCTGTAACTTCGGGCAAGCCCGAGCAGATCGAACGCTTCGTTCTCTGTAGTATCAATTCCGGTATGTTCAACTGTCTTTAAATCATTTATAAATGAATTTATAGAAAGACTTTTGTAAAAGTCTGCATCATTTGACATCTCAAAGCAGTGTTCGACTGCTTCCCATGAAGTTTTAAAAAAGGCAAGAGTATGGGCATCTGATATTTCTTCAATGGGATAAACCACATGCTTATATCCATCACCTTCCATCGATACTGCCAGGTCCAGCAGCAGTTTATAATCGCTGATGTTTATTATCATGATAATATTGTTCTGCGTATGTCTGTTTCCCTCTAGTTGCTGAATGCAGGGATTGGAAATACTTTATCTGTCTTACTGTTTCTTAATAGCAGCTGAAGATGCCTCCCGCCTGACTTTTCAATCATTTCCACTATAAGATTTTTTTGATCGGGAATTGTAAATTTTGG
>JALRGZ010000192.1 GCA_023253295.1 Flavobacterium sp. | reverse complement strand
TAAACATTTAATGTTTCACGAAACGCTATCTAGAGATGAGAAAGAGTTAGAATTCAAATTTAATAATTGGGGACATAAAGACGAAATAAATCCTCAATTTTTAGAAAAATGGAAATCCGCAACGATAGATAATTATAAATCACTTTCAAATTTATTTTATTTAGAACCTCATAAATGGCGTAAATTAAATTATGTAAAAGGAAATACAATTAATGATGCAATTCAGAACTTTAATGATAATAACTTTGTGCCATCAAAATTTTATTTGACAAAAAAGAATTTCGGTCAACGGTTCAAATTTTTATTTAAAAAATAATCTAAATGAAAACAACATTGTTAATATCCACTTATAATTGGCCTCAAGCTCTAGAATTGATTTTTGAGAGTATATTAATTCAAACCAAATTACCTGATGAAATTTTAATTGCAGATGATGGTTCGAGAGAGGAAACAAAAGAACTAATCCAATTTTATTCAGCTAAATTCCCATTCACAGTAAAACATTTTTGGCAAGAGGATAAAGGTTTTAGAAAATCGAAAATACTTAATATAGCTATAGCAAATACTAATGCAGATTATATAATACAAATAGACGGCGACTGTATACTCCATGAAAAATTCATTGAAGATCATATTTGTAATTCGGAAAAAAAAATGTATTTATATGGTTCTAGGGTAAATATATTACCCCTTTATGTAAAAAGTGTTTTTGAAAAAAAAACAATTAAGTTTAATTTGTTTTCGAAAGAAATTAAAAATAAAACACGGACTTTACATATTCCATTTTTTTCTAAGCTACAAAGTAAACATGATGGTATTTCTAAGAAATTTAGAGGTTGTAATGTGTCTTATTGGCGTTCAGATTTTTTAGCAGTCAATGGATACAATGAGGATTTTGAAGGCTGGGGCAGAGAAGATTCGGATTTAGTTATCAGAATGGGAAATTTAGGAGTAAAAGCAAAAAGATTAAGATATGCGGGTATTTTATATCACATTTATCATAAAGTAAATTCAAAACACAATTTGGAGCTAAACAACTCTATTCAAGAGAAAACCATTAATCAGAAAATTACTCGTTGTGAAAAAGGTGTGGAACAATACTTGTAAAGGTAATAATAAAAACCTGATTGATAATTGTATTGTCAATTTTCAATCACAAGGAAAATATTTTGTTCAAGGACAAAGAAATGCCATAAAATTATTTGAAATCGATGGCATTACATTAAATATTAAGTCTTTCAAAAAACCGAATCTAGTTAACAAAATCGCTTATCGTTATTTCAGAAAATCTAAAGCACGACGCTCGTTTGAATACGCTTCAAAATTGATGGATTTAGGAATTGGAACTCCAAAACCTATTGCTTATTTCGAGAATTTCGATTTTATAGGATTAAATGAAAGTTACTACGTTTGTGAACATTTAGAAGATGTTTTCGAATTCAGAGCGTTAGTTCAAAATGAAGATTTTAATCAACGTGAAAGTATTATAAGGCAGTTTGTTGGATTTTCTTATCAGATGCACCAAAAAGGAGTTGAGTTTTTAGATCATTCACCCGGAAATACTTTGATAAAAGACAATAACGATGGAACTTATTCCTTCTATCTAGTAGATTTAAATCGAATGAAATTTCATGAAAGTATTGATTTTCAAACGCGAATGAAGAATTTATCTCATCTAACGCCACAAAAAGAAATGATTGTTATTATGGCTAATGAATATGCTAAAGTTTCTGGAGAAAATGAAAATACTGTTTGTGAAACGATGTGGAAGTTTACAGAAGAATTTCAATATCGTTATCACCGAAAAAAAAGACTCAAAAAGAATTTAAAGTTCTGGAAAAAGTAGTATTTACACTTTTTATTCATTAGATGAAATTATCAGTAATCGTCACTACTTACAATTCGGAAGAATGGCTTCAAAAAGTGCTTGTTGGATAAAGTGTCCAAACAGAGCTTGATTTTGAAATTGTCATAGCCGATGATGGTTCTATCGAAAAAACAAAATTGGTTATTGACTCTTTTCGGGATAAATTTCAGTTTCCTATTGTTCATGTTTGGCAAGAGGATAATGGTTTTCAGAAATGCAAAATCTTAAATAAAGCCATTTTAAAAACCAATTCCGATTATTTACTTTTTACTGATGGCGATTGTATTCCACGAAAAGATTTTGTTGCTCAACATTTAAAACACAAAGAAGAAGGTTATTTCTTGTCGGGAGGTTATTTTAAATTACCAATGGAAACTTCTCATGAAATTTCATAAGAAAACATACAAAATCAAGATTGTTTTTCCATTTCTTGGTTGATAAAAAATGGAGTTTCCAAAACCTTTAAATTATCAAAGCTGACCAAATTTTCTCTTTTTGCTTCTTTTATGAATTGGTTAACTCCAATAAAAAGAACCTTCAATGGACATAATACTTCTTGTTTTAAGAAAGATTTAATTGCGGTGAATGGTTTTAACGAAATAATGCAATATGGTGGTTTAGATAGAGAAGTGGGTGAACGACTATTTAATTTAGGAATACTTTCAAAACAAATTCGATATAGTGCTGTTTGTTTGCATTTAGATCATGCACGCGCTTATTTCAATCAAGAAGAGTGGAATAAAAATTTAGCATTAAGAGCGTATAACATTAAAAATAATATTACTTGGATTTCAACTGGTATTATAAAAGATGAGAATCTAAAAAAGGAGTAATTTTTTCAATTACAAATCTTGGTTCTAATTTTTCGTAAAGTTGTATAGCGTTTTCTTTTAATTCTTTTTCGGTTTTACTACTAATTAAATTCGGTTCGATATCATTCAAATGAATAGATAAATGTTTTTTTTCATCTTCAAAAGTAGCCCAGATTTTTTTCTCTATCCAAGGCGAAAATATAATGAAAGAAGGTTTGTTAAGTGCTTTTGCAAGATTTATGGCACCACCATCATTACCTATGATTAAATCGCATTTATTCATAATTGCAATATATTCTCGTAAACTAGAACCTAGTAAATCAAAATAAATATTTTGTTGAGTACTTTTTTTACAGCTATTAAAAACAATTTTAGCTTCTTCAAGTTGTTTCGGAAAATAATTAAACAATATGTTAACGTTATATTTATCAGAAATAAAATCTATAATTTCTGTCATATATTGAAGAGGATAGGTTTTAAGTTTTTCACTTCCTAATAAACTTATCATTACTATTTTTTTTGATTTGTCTACTTTGTGATTTTCAAATATTTTATCAGCAAAATCTTTTTCTGATTGGTCTAAGAATAATTTGGGTTGACCATCAAGTTCAAAATTCAAATTCAATGGAGTTAACAAAGAAAGTCTTCTTTCAATTGCTAATCCTAAATTAGTTGAAGGGTTTTCAGCATATGGGATGTTTTCATCATATAAAAATGTGCGGCCAATTTTTTTATATGAAATTTTTCTCTTACCTCCACAAAGCAATACAATTATCCAACTTTGTAGTTTTGAATAAGCATCAATAACTAAATCGTATTTGTTTTTTCTAAGTCCTAAAGCAAATTTTATAAGTTCGTAAGTGCTGTTTTGATGTTTCTTTTCAAAGATGATTAATGAATCAATATTAGGGTTTCCTTTTAAAACATCGATTGTATTATCATTAACTAAATAATCAATTTGTGCATTTGGATATGCTTTTTTTAAATTGTTGCAAATGATGCTACTAATCAACACATCGCCAATCATTTTGTTTTGAATTACAAGTATTTTCATTTTCTAGAAAATCAAATGATTATATAAATTGGAGCAAATAAAAATTCCAAATCCCAATTTATTGTTTCTATTGGAATTTGGAATTTAAAATATTAGTTTTTTGTTAAACCGCTACATCGTACTCTCTTAACGCATTGTTTAGAGATGTTTTTAAGTCAGTTGATGGTTTACGAGTACCAATAATTAATGCACATGGAACTTGGTATTCACCAGCTGCGAATTTTTTAGTGTAACTTCCAGGAATAACCACTGAACGAGCAGGAACAAAACCTTTCATTTCAACTGGTTCGTCACCTGTAATATCAATGATTTTTGTTGAAGCAGTCAAACATACGTTAGCACCAAGAACTGCTTCTTTACCTACGTGAACACCTTCTACAACGATACAACGAGAACCAATAAAAGCACCGTCTTCGATGATCACAGGGGCAGCTTGTAATGGTTCTAAAACACCACCAATTCCAACACCACCACTTAAGTGAACGTCTTTGCCAATTTGAGCACAACTACCTACAGTAGCCCAAGTGTCAACCATAGTACCGGCATCAACATACGCACCAATATTTACATAACTAGGCATCATGATAACTCCGCTAGAAATAAAAGAACCGTAACGAGCAGAGGCTCCAGGAACTACGCGTACTCCTTTTTCAGCATAGTCTTTTTTCAATTCCATTTTGTCATGGTATTCGAAAATTCCGGCTTCCCAAGTTTCCATTTTTTGAATAGGGAAGTACATCACTACTGCTTTCTTAACCCATTCGTTTACTTGCCATCCGTCCCCTTTTGGTTCAGCAACACGTAATTTTCCAGAATCTAATAATTCGATTACTTCTCTAATTGCGTTAGTAGTAGTTTCTTCTTGCAATAAAGCTCTGTTTTCCCAAGCTTGCTCTATGATTGTTTGTAAATTACTCATTGTTATTTAAATTTTTGGCAAATATAGGCTTTTTAAATAAAAGCAAAAAGTCAAAATAATTAATATATATGCTTAGTGATATGTTGTTATTTTGAAGTTTAGTAATTAGGCTTAATTTATTTGGATTGTCTTAGAGTATGGTTGATTATGTAGAATTGGGGCTTATTTGATGTGGGGAAATTAACGAATGTTTTTTGTGTTTTTTTTAAGGGAATTTATTTATGTTGAAATTAAAAAAAAAGAATCTGCTTCAGTTGTTTGTTTAGAAAGTATTGAGTTAAACTGTATATTTGCTTCCAAGATATTTTTTACATGAAATTTCTGTAAAATAGTATGATTTGTGAATTGTTTAATAATCCTGTTGAAGTTTTTAAAATGTTTAAAAGTTATATAATTGAAATTGAAGTTTTTGTTAGAAGAAAATTGAGAAAATATTTTCTTTCTAAAGACAGAAAAAGACTCGAAAATAAGAATTTTGTAATTATTTCTAATAATTGTTTTGGAGGGCAGGCTTATAAATGGCTAAAAGTACAATATAATACACCATTTGCCGGTATGTTTATGTATGGGCCTTGTTATTTGAAAATGCTGAATAATTTTGCGTATTATATAAAACAAGATCTGGTTTTTATAGATGATTCTATTTATGAAGTGCCAAGTAAAAATTATCCTATTGCTAAGTTAGGTGATGTTGAATTGCATTTTTTGCATTACCCAACAGAGGAAGAAGCGAGTGAAAAATGGTATAGAAGAACAGAACGTTTGTTAAAAGAAACTAATTTTGATAATTTTTATTTTGTTATTTGTGATAGGGATAAAGTAGATACAAAAATTATTAAAGAGTTTCATCAATTGGATTTTAAAAATAAAATATCTTTTGCAGCGAAATCTATTGAGGGACTTAATCCAGATCAGCATGTAAGTGTATATAAGGAGTTTAAAAAAAATAAAAAACATTCGCCAAATGGCAAGAAAATGTTTAAAACTTCTTTTTTGTATTTAGATTTTGTGAATTGGATTAATAAAGGTGAAGTTAAAAGAACACGTTTTAAAGGCTAAAGCTGTTATCTTTGTATAATATTTAAGATTTATGCCTAGAATTCTAGCTATTGATTACGGACAAAAACGCACAGGAATTGCTGTTACCGATGAATTGCAAATTATTGCTTCAGGTTTGACTACGATTCCATCAGCTACAGCTATCGATTTTTTGAAGGATTATTTTTCGAAGGAAAAAGTTGAATTAGTTCTCATTGGTGAACCAAAAAAAATGAATGGAGAACCTTCTCAAAGTGCTTCAATTATAAAGGGATTTGTAACGCATTTCACCAACCATTTTCCGGATATGAAAGTACTTCGTGTTGATGAGCGATTTACTTCTAAAATGGCTTTTCAAACCATGATTGATAGTGGTTTGAAGAAAAAGCAACGCCAAAACAAAGCCTTAATTGATGAAATTTCGGCAACGATTATGTTGCAAGATTATCTTTCTCGTAAAATGTTTTAATAATTCTTTGTTAAAGTCGTTAATCTTAGTGATAAATGTAACTTTTTCTATCAGAATCACTCTTTTAATTACAATAATATTAAAGTATCTTTGCGCTTTATAAAAAACAACATTATTTATGTCTGATACAACCATACGTTCACACTGTGATGTAGTTCTTATTGGAGCTGGAATTATGAGTGCCACTTTAGGCTTAATTCTAAAAGAATTACAACCTGATTTAACTATTGATATTTACGAAAGATTAGATAGCGCAGCAGCTGAAAGTTCTGATGCATGGAATAATGCAGGAACCGGGCACTCGGCATTTTGTGAGTTGAATTATACTCCTGAAGGAGCTGATGGAAGCATTAATCCTAATAAAGCCATCAGTATTGCTGAATCTTTTGAAGTATCTCGTCAATTTTGGGCTTATCTAGTGCAACAAGGAAAAGTATCTGCTCCTGAAAATTTTATCAAAAGAATTCCACATATTAGTTTTGTATGGGGCGATAAAAACGTTGAGTATCTAACTAAGCGTTACAAAGCGTTACAAGCTAACCCTCTTTTTGCCGACATGCAATTCAGTACTGATTTTGCCGAATTGAAAAAGTGGATGCCTTTGGTAATGGAAGGTAGAAAAGTGACAGCTAAGGTAGCAGGAACAACAATGGCTATTGGTACTGATGTTAATTTTGGTGAATTGACTAGAAATATGTTTGGTTATTTAACAAAAATGGATGGAGTAAATATGTATTTCAACCACGAAGTTAAAAAGCTAAGACAAAAAGAAGATAAAACCTGGAGAATCAAAATCAATAATTTAGGAGATGGTTCTATTCGAAAAGCCTATCCTAAATTTGTTTTCATTGGAGCAGGTGGAGGTTCATTGCCATTATTAGAAAAAGCTGATATTCCTGAAGGAAAAGGTTTTGGTGGTTTCCCAGTAAGTGGACAATGGTTAAGGTGTACTAATCCGGATGTAATTGCGCAACATGAAGCAAAAGTATACGGAAAGGCTAGCGTAGGTGCTCCTCCTATGTCTGTTCCACATATTGATTCCAGAATGATTAATGGTGAAAAGCAATTGTTGTTTGGGCCATTTGCGGGATTTTCAACCCGTTTCTTGAAAAACGGAAAATATTCTGATTTACCAAAATCGATTCAATTAGATAATATTGTGCCAATGGTTATGGCGGGTATCAAAAATATTCCTTTGACTAAATATTTAATTGAGCAAGTACGTCAATCTCCAGCGGACAGAATTAAAGCGTTGAGAGAATATGTTCCGGGAGCTAAATCTAAAGATTGGGTTTTAGAGCGTGCCGGACAACGTGTTCAGGTAATTAAGAAAGATGAAAAAGAAGGAGGGAAGTTAGAGTTTGGAACAGAGGTTATTACTTCTGCTGATGGAACTTTATCAGTATTGCTAGGTGCTTCACCAGGTGCTTCTACAGCTGTTTCCATTATGATTGATGTGATTAGCAGATGTTATAAAGACGAAATGAAAACTCCTGAATGGCAGGCTAAGTTTAAAGAAATGATTCCATCATATGGTCAAAAATTAAACGAAAATCCAGAATTGTTAAAAGAAGTAAGAGAGAATACTGCAACTGTGTTGAAGTTAAAATAAGCTTAGTGTTGATTAAAATTAATAATGAATCCCAACATTTTTTAGTGTTGGGATTCATTTTTTACAAATGAAGTAACTGTGTAGTTTTTAAAATGTTTTCGGATAAGCTAGTCATCCATATTAATTGTTCTATAACCAATTGAGCTTCCTGCATTTTAATTTGATAGGCTTCTTCATCAATCATTTGGATTTGTTGTAATTCTTTAGCTCTGATGTTTTTTAATTCGGTAAGCCTTTGGTCTAAATCTTCATTAGATAGAATTGTTTCTACATCAGGATTTGGATTTTCTAATAAATCCATAGCTGTTTCTAAATTAGAGATTACTTTATCAACAACCACATTGAATGCTTTTGAAGCTTCAGTAGTCTTGTGCGATTGGATATAAGTTCCTAAGGAGGCAAGTGATGATAGTAAAGAATGATTGAGTACCGTTAATTTATACACCTGAGGCAGTTTGTTCTGTTTGGATTTTGGTTCCTGTAACATTCGCTGAAAAGAAGCCATTAAATTTCCTATTTCAATAAAAGCTTGTTTTCGGGCCAATCGGTATTCAGTAGAAACATCCACTTTTTTATTGTACATAATCGAAATTTCTTTCAGGTAATTTCTATTCGCTTCAATAGCACTTTCAATATAGGAAGGTAGGCTTAAAAATTCCCATGAAGGCCACAAGAAATAGTTGGCTAATAAACATAAAACTGCACCTACAATGGTATCTAGAATACGGTACTCAATAACATTTCCATTGTCCGGAGAAAGCACACCATAAATTAATACCACATAAATAGTAATAAAGGTCGAGCCAACTTTATAATTCGTTGGATTAAATGAAAAACCGAGAAGCATAGCGATAATAGCCATCGTGCTAATAGCATAGGAATCGTGTACCCAGAAGAGTAATCCAAAGGCAATAACACCACCAACTAAAGTTCCTATAATACGATGATAAGTACGTTCATTAGTGATTCCAAAACCTTGTTTCATAATCACCACAATGGTAAGTATAATCCAGTAGACATTTTCTAACGGAAGTACTTTCCCAATCATGTAGCCTAATAAAATGGTAATGGTAATTCGAAGTGAATGTCTAAAAACAGTAGAACTAAAACTAAGATTTTCAATAAAAGTACTCAAAGGATAATATTGAGGTTTGATAAACTTTTCAATATCCTTGTCTCTCCCTTTTATTAAATCTTTTGTATTGATATTAGCCGAATAGGCACGTTCTAAGATGATGATTTTCTCTACCTGTTTTTCTGCATAATGCAACATGGTAATAAGCATTAAAACTTCCTCAGAAGAGGATTCGTTCTGAATGTCTTTTTTGTAGTTATTTATTGCTAAATCAAATTGGTTTAAGTTTTCAATTAAATTATGTTTAGGCTCATAAGCTTTGTGTTCTTCAATACTTTTAGATAAGGTTTTCATGTTTTTAGCTAAGCAATAAGCTAAGTTTTGATAGGTTTCTAAAGCTTTAGGATAGCTATCAAATTTCTGATGGAATTTGTTATGGTCGAATGATGTAGAAATAGCTAATTCCATAATTTCAACTAAAGAAATAAAACTCAGCAGCATTTTTCGGTTTTGCCCTGAAGAACCTGATTTTGTTCGGTTAGTGATCAATATTTCTCTGAGGTTCTCATGTAAAACATTAAGTTCTACCTGAAGATGTAATTGCTTTTTGGTGATGGATTTTCTGTTGGAATTGAGTTCCCAAAGATCACCACGTAATTTTAAATATTTTGCAGTTAGCCGGATGCATTTGGCCATTTGCAATTCGACGTATCGATTGGGTTTTATATAAAAAAAGGCGATAGATATAACCGTGTAAAATAAACCTCCTGCTAGTAAAAGTCCTGAATAACGTAGCATTTCCGAACCAGTGTTTAGATGGGCGAATGCCAGAGAAAGTGCTAATAAAGCAGAAAATGAAACCATTGTGGCACGTTGTCCGTACACCATAATCATGGAGATACAGAAAATTAATGTTGCTAATACAGGGTAAAATAACCAAGCAATTGGATAAGTAAGATTAATAATCAGATTTACTCCTGCAATGATAAAGGAGGTAACTAATAATCCGTTGATTTTATGCTTCAGATTACTTGGAATGTCACTTGGAAAGGTAAAGAAAGCACCTAGTGCAATAGTGAAGCCAATAGAGAAATTATCTAGATAAGAGAACAATAAAACAGGGGAAACAGCAGCAATTGTTACTTTTAAAGCATTAGTAAACTCAGTACTCGAAACAAATTTCTGAATTCTTGAAATCATAAAATAGTTGGATTATGCACAAAGGTATGAATTGTGAGATTTATCATTGAGATAAATTAAGATTGTTTTTGAATTAAATTTTTAACTACTATTTATCTTTATTCCTTTTAAGCATTGTTTAAAATTTACTATTTTTGGCAATCCTAAATTTAGGGATTAAAACCTTGTCAAAGGTTGATAAATATTTAATACAACAACAATGATTTTACCAATTGTAGGATATGGTGATCCGGTTTTAAGGAAGGTAGGAGAGGATATAACTCCTGAATATCCTAACTTAAAAGAAACTATCGCAAACATGTACGAGACCATGTACAATGCTTCTGGGGTAGGACTTGCAGCACCACAAGTAGGAATAGCGATACGTTTATTTGTTATAGATGCTACGCCTTTTAGTGATGATGAAGATTTAAAAGCCGATGAACAAAACGAGTTAAAAGGATTCAAACGTACTTTTATTAATGCGAAAATCATTAAAGAAGATGGTGAAGAATGGGCTTTCAACGAAGGCTGTTTGAGTATTCCGGATGTTCGTGAAGATGTTTATCGTAAAGAAAGAGTTACTATCGAATATTGTGAAGAGGATTTTGTAATGAAAACGGAAGTTTTTGATGGTTTGATTGCTCGTGTAATCCAACATGAATACGATCATATTGAAGGAATTTTGTTTACAGATAAAATTTCATCTTTGAAAAAGCGATTAATCAAAGGAAAGTTAAAAAACATCATGGAAGGAAAAACTTTCCAGGATTACAGAATGCGTTTCTTTGGTAAAAAAGGGAGATAAAAACTGTTTTGGTATCGTTTTTGACCGAATATCGTCAGATAATAAAAAAATCAATTCTTAATAATAATTAATCAAAAATGAATTTAGAAAAAATATTAGCGATTTCAGGGAAACCAGGTTTATATGTTTTAAAAGTACAAACACGTACTGGTTTTGTTGCTGAATCATTAGTTGACGGAAAGAAAATCACGGTAAATTTAAAAAGCAATGTGAGTTTGTTATCTGAAATTTCAGTATACACTTACGAAGGTGAAAAACCGTTGAAAGAAGTAATGGCTAACATCGCTGCAAAAGAAAATAATGGTCCTGCGATTTCTCATAAAGAAGATAATGCAACTTTAGCAGCTTACTTTAAAGAAATTTTACCTAATTATGATGAAGAAAGAGTATATGCTTCTGATATTAAGAAAATTGTAAACTGGTACAACACTTTACAAGCTAAAGGTTTAGTTGAAGAAACTGAAGCAGTAGCAGAAGAAGTGGTTGAAGCAGTAACAACTGAAGCTGAAGCTCCGGCTGAAAAACCAAAAAAATCTAAAAAAGTAGCAGAATAATTACTTTTGAAATGATATAAAATCCTGTGTTCTGAGTCTTTTGGAACACAGGATTTCTTATTTTTACACAAAACTCCTACAATGAACGCAAGACAAACACAACTACAGGCTTTTGAGAGATTATTAGATATCATGGACGATTTGCGTGAAAAATGTCCTTGGGATAAAAAGCAAACTTTGCAAAGTTTACGTCATTTAACAATTGAAGAAACCTACGAATTAGGTGATGCTATCCTGGATAATAATTTGGTTGAAGTTAAAAAAGAGTTGGGTGATTTGTTGTTGCATATTGTATTTTATGCCAAAATAGGTAGTGAAACCCAAGATTTTGATATTGCTGATGTTTGTAATGATATTTGTGAAAAACTCATTCATCGTCATCCGCATATTTATGGAGATGTTGAGGTAAAAGACGAGGAAGAAGTAAAGCAAAATTGGGAAAAACTCAAACTTAAAGAAGGAAAAAAATCCGTACTAGAAGGGGTGCCAAGAAGTTTGCCTGCCCTAGTCAAAGCCAGTCGAATTCAGGATAAGGTAAAAGGAGTAGGCTTTGATTGGGAAGAATCGCATCAGGTTTGGGATAAGGTGCAAGAAGAATTAGAAGAATTGCAAGTCGAAGTTCAATCAGGAAATCAGGATAAAATAGAAGCCGAATTTGGCGATGTTTTATTTTCAATGATTAATTATGCCCGTTTCCTGAAAGTTAATCCGGAAGATGCTTTAGAACGTACCAATAAAAAGTTCATCAAAAGATTCCAATATTTAGAAAGCAAAGCCAATGAATTAGGCAAATCCCTAATGGATATGACTCTCGCTGAAATGGATGTTTTTTGGGAGGAAGCGAAGCGGCTTCCAAAATAACAGGAATTGAAAATCTTTGATTTTCACATATTCCAATTTTAGGAGGAGGCGAAGTGGCTTTAGAAGTTAAGAGTTAGGAGTGAATCTTAAACCTAAGTAATAACCCCTGGTCTTTTTGCTAATTCATATACTATTTGAAACTCAGTGGTGGTTAATTTGTCGGGCAATGGTTGATTGTCCCAAGTACACTCCAATTGTTCAGGATCTAATATTAGTTTACCTTGCTGTATGATA
>JALRGZ010000185.1 GCA_023253295.1 Flavobacterium sp. | reverse complement strand
TCCAAACAAATGGTTGGCTAAATAACGAGTGGCATCAGTAAGATTATTGTGATTGAGATAAGCTTCCTTGAAAAGTTTTTTTAAGGTTTCAGCATTGGTGCTGTGTCCTAATTCTTGTTCGAAAATTTCAAAAAAATCTTCCAGACTTTCAGTTGATAATCGACCAACAGGACCAGTGCTGTTTTTATTCCAACGAAATTTTTTTCCTCTGAAATTAAAATAATTGATTTCTTCAAAATCATGATCTTCGGTTGCCATCCAATAAATAGGTACGAAATTAAAAGCAGGGTATTTTGCTTTTAATTCGTTGGTCAAATTAATGGTAGAAATAATTTTATAAAGGAAATATAGGGGGCCTGAGAATAAATTGAGTTGGTGTCCAGTGGTAACCGTAAATGTATTGTTAACTTTTAAAGATTCAACATTTTGTTGGGTTAAATGAGAAACCTCAATTCCAGCATATTGTTTTTGTAAAACAGAAACAAGACTGATTCGGTGATTGTGATTAAAAGTAGTTTGTTTTTCGGCTATTTGAGCTTCAAAATTCTCGAGTTTAGGAAATCGATTATATAAGGATTGCAGTTTAGGATTTTGGTCTAAATAATCATTCATCAAAGGAGTGAAATATCCTGATTTTTGATAGCTGATACAGTCGTTGGGCATATTTGAAATTGTTTTGAGTAAAATTACCAAAAAATAATGGAACTAAATATTTGTTGCTTTCGAAAATAAGGAAGACTTTTGCAGGATTTTAAAATCTAAATATTTTAATATGAATGCTGATAAAACAAAAATAAATTCCTTAAAACACGTGCTTTTTGGTAGTTTAATTGGGACTACTATAGAGTTTTTTGATTTTTATATATATGCAAATGCTGCTGTGTTGGTTTTTCCACAACTTTTTTTTCCAGGGGAGAATAGTACCGTTTCTACTTTAGAGTCTTTAGCCACTTTTTCTATTGCTTTTTTAGCAAGACCTTTAGGTTCGGCTGTTTTTGGGCATTATGGAGATAAAATAGGGCGTAAAGTGACTCTTGTTGTGGCTTTATTGACAATGGGGATTTCTACAGTAAGTATTGGTTTTTTACCAAGTTATGCCAGTATCGGAATTTTGGCTCCTATTTTATTAATGCTTTGTCGTTTTGGACAAGGTGTTGGTTTAGGAGGTGAATGGGGAGGAGCTGTTTTGTTGGCTATTGAAAATGCGCCACCGCATAAACGTGCCTGGTATGGAATGTTCCCGCAATTAGGTGCGCCAATAGGATTGTTACTTTCCGGAGGTACATTTTTAATACTTACAGATTCTATGAGTCCGGAAGCTTTTATGGATTATGGATGGAGAATTCCTTTTATTGCCAGTTCGTTTTTAGTGTTAATTGGTTTTTATATTCGATTAAAAATTACTGAAACGCCTGCTTTTGAGAATTCAAAAGAAGAACAAAAGGAAGTAAAAGTACCTTTTGTAACAGTAGTTAAAAAGTATAAAAATCAATTGATTTTCGGAACGTTGGCTGCTATTACAACATTTTTAGTGTTTTATTTATTGACGGTATTTATTTTAAATTGGAATACTAAAGGATTAGGTTTTACAAACAGAGAAGCTCTTTTAATTCAGTTGTTCTCAGTATTATTCTTTGCAGTTTTTATTCCAATATCAGCCTTAGCAGCCGATAAAATTGGACGTAGAAAAATGTTGATCTACACTACTATTGCTATTGCCATTTTTGGATTTTTCTTTTCGTTCTTTTTAACAACTAAGAATATTGTATTAGTTACTTTTTTTGTATGCCTTGGAATGTCGTTGATGGGATTTATCTATGGGCCTTTAGGGACTTTCCTGTCTGAATTATTCCCAACAACTGTCAGGTATACAGGAGCTTCATTAACTTTTAACATGGCCGGAATTTTAGGAGCTGCATTTGCACCAATGCTGGCTATCAAATTAGCGGATAAATTTGGAATTGCATCGGTAGGGATGTACCTGACAGTAGCGGCTTTAATTTCTTTAATATCCTTATTGGTAATCAGTAAGCAAGAGCATAAGTTTTAAATAAAAAGGAATATTTGAAATATTAAAAGAGCGCATAGTTTAAAACTTTGCGCTCTTTTTTTGATTTATCTTTTTAAACTAAAATGACCTTTGAATTCTTTTCCGTCTATTCTTGTAACAATAAACCAGTAATCATCAGCGGGAAGTTGTTGATTATTGAAGAGGCCATTCCAGGAAGTGTTTGGGAGTAATACTTTTAATAGTTTGCCGTAGCGATCAAATATTTTTATGTCTGTTTTTGGTGTTAAGTATGCAAAATCAATTGTCCAGGTATCATTGTATCCGTCATTATTTGGGGTAAAGAATTTAGGGAAAGGAAGTTCCTCTAAATAATTAATACATTCTGGGGTTGTAGCTTCTAAAATAGTTATTGCTACAGAAATTCGTTCACTTTCACAATTGTTTACATTTGATGAAGCATAATAGGTCGTACCATTTTCCAATATTGTGTTTTCGGATAAATAAGTTGATGAAGAAGAGCTATTGAACCAATTTATATTTTGCCCTGAAATTACTATGTCGCTAATTTTTGCATTTTTTTGGATGCAGAAAGTTTGAGGAGAAATGGCTATTGGTGTCTGTGTATTCTGAATATTTACAGTAATTGCTAATCTCTCACTTTCGCAGCTGTTAAGTGTTTGAGTGGCATAATAGGTTTTTCCGTCTTCTAATATTGTGGTTTCTTCAAGCAGATTTTCATCTGTTAGCTGGTCATACCATTTTATATTTGTCCCCGAGATAGAAATAGTTGAGATAGTTGCATTTTCATCAATACAAAATAACTGTGTTTTATTGGCTACCGGTAATGGAGTGTTGTAAACTCTGGTTAAAACTGGAATTCTGTCGCTTTCACAACCAATAGTTTGTGAGGCATAATAGGTTTTGTTATCCTCTAATAATGTGGTGTTTGGTAAACTAGCCGAGGAAAAATTAGTATCATACCATTTTATAATTTCTCCTGTAATTGGTATATCATTTAGAGTTGGATTCTCTTTTTTACAAAATGATATTGTTGAATTTGCCGTTGGAGCAGAAGGTGTGTTTACAATTGAAACGGTAACTGCTAGTCGATCACTTTCACAATTGTTGACTGTTTGAGATGCGTAATAAATTACGCCATCAACAAGAATTGTATTTTCTGGTAATAAAGAACCACTATTTATATTATCGTACCATTTTACATTTTCTCCTGTAATTGAAACATCGCCTAAAGTAGCGTTTTGTGTACTACAAAAACTTTGATTACTGTCTGCTGTTGGTAATTGAGGAGTTATTATGGCTACTGTTGTTTTTTTTGTGTCATCACATCCTCCAGTTCCAGTTATTAAACAACTGTATTCGCCACTATTTAGAGCTGTTGTATTGATTATTGTTGGGTTTTGCTCTGTTGAATTAAAGCCATTTGGACCAGACCATAAATAATTTGTTCCTCCCGAAGCTTTAAGTTCTAAGTCGTTTCCAATGCAGACAGGTGAGTTGGTTGAAATAAGTGGTGTAGATAATATATCTTCCGTAAATTTCATCAAAAAAGACTGAGGGCTACCATTAGGTATTTCTATGTAGGCACCTGAACTTGAAATATTATTATCAGGTGAATTACTGAAATCATTTCCAGTTACAAAAAAAGCATTTGGTTCTTCACTCATTACAATTGGAGTCCGAATAATACTGCTTCTTCCAAAATATGTACCCCATATTTTTTTGCAATCTACATCTAACTTAATTATAAAACCTGAAAACAAAGAATTTATTGGGTTGTAAGCATTAGGGCATGCTATTTCAAAACCATATGTAGTTTCTCCTGTAATAAATACTTCATTGTCATTTTTAGGGAAAATTGAAGTGACTTTGGCTTGACAGTAACTTAGCCAAGTTAATTTTTGTGTGTTTAAATTAAATTTAGCAAAATAACTACTTCTGTATGTTGTTTTCATTGTTGGTTCGAAAACATAAGGAGTAGCAATATTATTGTTTTCAGTTTCTCCTGTGAAGTATAAATGATCTCCGTAAATTTTACAATTATATATCCAATCACTTTTTTGGTCTCCAAAGTAAGTACTCCAAATGCGTTGTCCATTAGTATTGAATTTTACAATCATTCCGTCTCCATTGGATGATGAATCGCCCATGTTGTAGTTGGATTGATAAGAATTTGTTGAAGCAATATTGTTGTCACTTTGTGTATAACCGACTAAAATTATATTGCCATCTTTATCAATGGCAGAATCTTCAAAAAAGTCGTCTTTATCTCCACCAAAATATGTTCCCCAAATTCTATTACCGTTAGTGTCAAACTTTGCCAAAAAACCATCAAATCTATTATTATCGATAAATGTTTCTTTAAATGAATTTGGCGTCGAAATAAAATCATCACTTTTTGTTGCGCCAGAGAGATAAATATTGTTTTGTTGATCAGCAGCAACACTATTTGCAAATGTTTGTCCATTGTCATTTCCATAATAAGTAGCCCATTTTCTAATTCCATTAGAATTCAATTTACCCAAGAACATTTCGGAATATGAACCAGATTTATTTTCTTTGAAGGTACCGATGGTTGAAATATTATTCGAACTATTAGTATTTCCACAAAATATTAAATCTTTATTTTGTGATACTTTTATTGACTTTATGTTATCATCATAATTTCCTCCATAATATGTTGCCCAAATTCTATTACCGTTGCTATCAAATTTTGCTATGTATCCGTCCCAAGTAATTAGGCCAGGATATTTTACAAAGCCTGTGGTTGATTGATGTGAACCACTAGTCGAAATAGTTGTAATACTAGCTGTTTTACCTGCAAAATATATATTTCCAAGATCGTCTTTATCAATTGTGGCAGATTCTGTCCAATCAGTTCCACCATAAAAAGTTCCCCATAATCTCACAGGGACAGGATCAATGATTAAAGTTTCTCCATTTTCAATATTTGATGTATCAAAACCGTAAACATTCTTTTTGATTTTTTTATAAGTAGTGTTAACGTATTTTTTATTCTTTCCGTCTTCAGTCCAACTTGCAGGCAGAATTTCTTCCATTTCACCAAAACAGACCTTCATTTTGATTTTATTGTTAACTAATTCAGTTTGCGTACCATTAAATTTTAATTGAATATCAGATGCTTTTCCGTTTGGATGTATTACAAAATTGTATTCAACGGCTTTTAAACTGTCTTTTGGAATAGAAAATACGATGTCAATGTTTGGGTAAATATTCTTGTAAGTGATTTGTTGGTATTGATGTACGTTGATAATACCTTCTGGATGATTTGGGATATTATAGTAATTGTCATAATCTTTAGATTTTTCATCCGTAATCAATTCTACATTCGGATTTGAATATAGAAAATCAATATCGATTCGGTGAAAAATATATTCTAAAGAATATTCTGGAGTTTTTTTATCCTCACTCTTTTTTGAAATAAAACTATTTTTATCTTCAATTCGTTCTTTTAAAACATGTTTTTTTACCTCATAAACATCATACGAAAAACCATTTTTTTTAAGTTGTACATTCAGCCCATTAGTGTTCAATAGGTATTTTACTGTATTGTTGGAATGTCCATTTTGGTCGATTATTTGACCTTTGTTTTCTTTAAAGCCTAACGACGTATTCTTGTTTTGTGCAAAAAGGTTTAGGGTAAAGAATAAAGTTATGATAATAGATTTGTAACTCACTTTGATGATTTGTTTAATTACAGCGTCAAAAGTAGTTAAATACTTGCATATTTTAAGTCAATTAGATGTATAAAAACTTTCAATCCACATTCAGAATAGAAACTAAAATTAAACTTTACTTTTGTACCAAATATTTTTTGTTTGAAAATGAAGCTATTCCTCATAACACCACCTTTTACTCAACTGAATACTCCGTATCCGGCAACGGCTTATATCAAAGGTTTTTTGAATACTAAAAGTATTGAGTCGGTTCAGGCGGATTTAGGAATTGAGGTGATTTTGAAGATTTTTTCAAAAGAAGGACTTATAGATTTGTTTCAGTCTAATAACCGTCAACCAACAACCGACAACTGTAAAAGAATCTTTGCTCTCCAAGACGAATACATTAAAACTATCGATTCGGTTGTTGCTTTTTTGCAAGGAAAAAATCCAACATTGGCTCTCCAAATTTGCCAGGAAAGTTATTTGCCTGAAGCTTCTCGTTTTGCGCAATTAGAAGAATTGGATTGGGCTTTTGGTACGATGGGAACTCAGGATAAGGCAAAGCATTTGGCTACTTTGTATTTGGAAGATATCT
>JALRGZ010000151.1 GCA_023253295.1 Flavobacterium sp. | reverse complement strand
TGCATCTGTTCCATTCGAAATTAATTCACGTAAAAAGATCTCGTGATCGTTGTATAAGAACTTTTTAATTAGTGGGAAAATATTCTCCACTGATACATTAATTTTTCCAGTTGTCATATTTAAAATTTTTTAGAATGTTTTACATTTTGTAAACAGTTTTCTTCAAATAAAGTACCAATGTGATTTAGGGTGACAAAATGTCTTATGTCTTAATTTTGTAATAAATTAATGGTATTATGAAACAAATACTAAAAACTTAGATTGTATCTTTATCTAAGTTTAATATAAAAACGATTAACGATGAAAAAAATATTTTTAGTTGCAGCTTTTGCATTAACATTGTTTTCTTGCAAAACTTCTTCGGTGACAGCTACTAAATTAGACCGAGGAACTCAGGTAGGGATGAAAGGAAATTGGGTTATTAGTTCAGTAACTTACCCAGGCTCCAATTATATCAAAGTAAATTCATTTCAATTAGCTGATTCGAAATGTTTTGAAGGAAGTACTTGGAAGTTTATTTCCAATAATAACAAAGGTGAAATGGCTTTAACTAAATATGATTGCCCTGTTTTTAGTTCGCCTATTACTTGGTTTGTAAATTCAAACGGAGAAGTGGTTTTGAAAATCTTAGATGCTGGTGAAAAAGCGAGAAAAGTTAGAGATGGTTATGTATTACGTGTGGCTAATTTAACAGAGAGTTCTTTCCAATTAATTGACAAAATTGATGTTGGAGGAAAATTAACAGATGTGGTTTATCAATTTCAACGTGTAAACTAATTTGTTTTAGTAAATAATTTAAAAAAAAGAAAGTTATGAAAAATATATCAGTTATAGCATTAGCATTTATGATGGTGTTGGGTTCACTTTTTGCTAGTTGTGAGTCAATTAAAAATACAAATAAAACACAAAGGGGTGCGGCTATTGGAGCTGCTGGAGGTGCTATTTTAGGTGGAATCTTAGGAAATAACCTTGGTAAAGGTGGAAAAGGAGCAATGGGAGCTGTTATTGGTGGAGTAGTTGGAGGAGTTGCCGGTGGAGTTATTGGTAACAAAATGGACAAACAAGCCAGACAAATTGACGAAGCTATTCCAGGTGCTGAAGTAAAAAGAGTGGGGGAAGGAATTCAATTAGTTTTAAATGAAAATGCAGTGCGTTTTGATACTAATAAATCAAGTTTAACAGCTACTGCTAAAACTAACTTAGATAAGTTAGTTACTGTTTTTAACGAATATCCGGATACTGATATCACTATTTTCGGGTATACAGATAGTACAGGTCCAGCAGATTATAATTTGAAACTTTCAGGTGAACGTGCCGCTTCAGTTAAAAATTATTTAGTAGCAAAAGGGATTTTAGCAAGTAGATTTACTATTCAGGGAATGGGAATTGCTGATCCAATCGCAGATAATGGTACTGCTGAAGGAAGAAGCCAAAACCGTCGTGTAGAATTTGCTATTGTTGCTAATGCTAAAATGAAAGCTGACGCAGAAAAAGAAGCAGGTAACTAATTAGCTGCTTTTATAAATTATAGAAGGTCGTCCTTGTGGGGCGACTTTTTTTGTTTAAGTAAGAATGACACACAGATAAAACAGATTTAGTAAATTGATACTGTGTTTTTAAGAAATTCGACGCTTAAAAAGCGACAAAGATTAAAGGCATAAGAGCCATTTACACAGATTTTTTAAAATTTTCATTTATGAAAATAACTTATCTGAACTAATTATTTTTTTTAGAAAGATAAAAACTTATGATACTTATATGGTTTATAACAATATTTATTTCTTTTTTTAGTTGAAAGAAATTTATCTTTGCACACTCAAAAAAAACATTCTTTAAAAATGCTCCAAGTTCAAAATATCTCCTTTGGTTATACAGAAAAACCAGTAGTTCAAAACATCAGTTTTTCTGTTGAAAAAGGACAAAATATAGCAGTTATTGGCGAAAGTGGCTGTGGCAAAAGTACTTTGTTAAAATTGATTTATGGATTATATGATTTAGATCAAGGTCAGATATTTTGGAATGAAGAGGAGGTTTTAGGTCCCAGTTTTCACTTAGTTCCCGGAATGCCTTATATGAAGTACTTGTCTCAGGATTTTGACTTGATGCCTTATATTACGGTAGCGGAGAACGTGGGGAAATATTTATCGAATATTCATTTGGACAAGAAAAAAGCCCGCGTTCAGGAATTGTTAGAGATTGTTGAAATGACTGAATACGCCGATGTGAAAGCTAAATATCTGAGTGGAGGTCAGCAACAACGTGTGGCATTAGCCAGAGTTCTGGCTTTAGAACCAGAAGTTTTATTGTTAGATGAGCCATTCAGTCATATTGATAACTTTAGAAAAAATGCGCTTCGTCGTAATTTGTTTGCTTATCTAAAAGCACAGGGAATTACTTGTATTGTAGCTACTCATGATAGTACGGATGCGCTTTCTTTTGCTGATGAAACTATTGTGTTGTACAACGGACAAATAGTAGACAAAGCCGATTCGTATAATTTATACAATAATCCAATTAATAAATATGTAGCTTCGCTTTTTGGTGAAGTGAATGAATTGAAATTGTCTCAACTGATAGAAGTTAGTGCAGAGGATGATGAAGTTCTTTTGCTGTATCCGCATCAGTTAAAAGTGGATGAAAAAGGAATTATGAATGTTGTAGTAAAACAATCCTATTTTAAAGGAGGTTATTATTTGATCAAAGCGGTTTTTGACCGAAAAGTAATTTTCTTTGAACATGTATCTCCTTTAGCATTTAACCAGGAAGTTTCTCTAAAGATTTCTTAGCGTTTTTATAGCAATTATTTCAAATTTGAAAAATAACACTGTTTTTTTATTTAAAAGTTGTAATTTGTAAGTTAGAATTTTAATTACATTTTTAATTTCACTTAAAAAACAATACGATGTATCATTCTAAAATTTCTGGTTTGGGATTTTATGTTCCCAATAATGTGGTGACTAATGCTGATTTGTCTAAAATCATGGATACCAATGACGAATGGATTCAGGAGCGAACAGGAATAAAAGAACGCAGGCACATTATCAAAGGTGAAGATACTACCACTACTATGGGGGTAAAAGCTGCCAAAATTGCTATAGAACGTGCCGGAATTGACAAAAATGATATCGATTTTATTGTTTTTGCAACCTTAAGTCCGGATTATTATTTTCCGGGACCAGGTGTTTTAGTTCAAAGAGATTTAGGATTGAGAACTGTTGGGGCTTTGGATGTTCGCAATCAATGTTCCGGATTTGTATATGCTTTGTCTGTAGCTGATCAATATATTAAAACCGGAATGTATAAAAATGTTTTGGTAATTGGTTCAGAGGTGCAATCTTCGGGATTGGATATGACTACCAGAGGAAGAGGTGTTTCTGTGATTTTTGGAGATGGAGCAGGAGCAGCTATCCTGAGTAGAGAGGAAGATTTGATAAAAGGTATTCTTTCTACCCATTTACATTCCGAAGGGATTCATGCTGAAGAATTAGTGTTAACAGCTCCGGGAATGGGCGGAAGATGGGTAAATGATATTTTAGCAGATAATAATCCCGAAGACGAAAGTTATTTTCCACACATGAATGGACAATTTGTGTTTAAAAATGCAGTAGTTCGTTTTGCAGAAGTAATTACTGAAGGATTAGAGGCAAATAAATTACAGGTTTCTGATATTGATATGCTGATTCCTCATCAGGCTAATTTAAGGATTTCACAGTACATTCAGAATAAATTTAAATTGAATGATGATCAGGTGTATAACAACGTACAACAATACGGTAATACTACTGCTGCTTCTATTCCGATTGCTCTGACCGAAGCTTGGGAAAAAGGAAAAATTAAAGAAGGTGATACGGTGGTTCTGGCTGCTTTTGGAAGTGGTTTTACCTGGGCAAGTGCTATAATTAAATGGTAAAATCATTACAATAAAAATTTAAAAGTCCGAAGTTGGCCAACTCCGGACTTTTCCTTTTCAAAACTATTTAAAACTACAATCTATAAAAATCCACCACCCTGGGTTTCGTTATTATCTCTCGCTTTTCTTTGTGTAGCTTTGTTTTTAGCGCTACCAAATCTGTAATTGAATCCTAAATAAACAGAACGGCTTTCCCAGTTAAATTGTCCGTGTTGTTCTTTTGGAATTTCGCCTGTAAAACGGTAGCTCATGGTCTTGAAAATATCGCTAAATTTTACAGTTAATGTTCCACTACCTTTTAAAACGTTTAGACTGGATCCTAAATCTGCTTTCCACATTGGTTTACCCAATAATTGCAAACCCAAGTCACGACCGCGATACATACCAAATAATTGAAAACGCAAGTGTTTGGTTGCTTTAAAAGTGTTGTTGATTCTTGCATTGAAAGCAGTTACATCGGCTGAAACGGCTTCGTCTGAAACTACTCCACGTATTTTCTTGTTATAGGCATCTAAGCTAATATTGGTACTAAACCATTTGGTGAAATCAATATTGGAAGAAATTTCTAATCCATAAGCATTGTTGTCATTCAAATTAGCATAGGATAAAATTTGCTTTGATTCGTCATCAGGATTTTCATATAAAGTTCTGGTGATTTCTGAGTTTATTCTTCGGTAGAAAAATCCAGAAGTTATTGTACCATTTTTCAATTTTCGGGTATAATTCAATTCGTATGAATAGGTGAATTGAGGTTGTAAAGCCGGATTTCCCTCGGAGTCAATCTGAGGGGTACTCCATTCTCTAATAGGGTTTAACTGATTGATTCCCGGTCTGTCTACACGTTTGGAAACACTCAGGTTAAATGAGTTTTTTTCACTGGGAACATAATTCAAAAAAGCAGATGGATAAAGGTTGAATAATTTGGTGTTATAGGAAGCATCGTTTTCATCTTTTTGTTTAAAAATAGCTTCTGCTTCAAAATGTTCTAATCTTGTTCCAATCTGAGCATTCCATTTTTTCCATTGTTTGGAATAGGTGACATAAGCCGAGTAGATATTTCTATCGAATTTGAAATTGGAATTTTGAGCATCATCTACAATAAAATTGTTTTTGGTGCTTTCGTTTCTACTTTCTAATCCAAGTTCTAATTTGGTGTTTTCAGATAAAGGGTTTACATAGTCGAGATTTACTAATGTATTGTTTCCTTTGGTGTTAATGTAATTGGTTCTGGCGTTGTAAAGATAAAATGAAGCGTCTTCAGTGTTATTATTGTTGTTTTGATTTATTTCTAATTCAAGTGTATGGCCTTCTTTTTTAAAATTGGTTTTATAGTCTAAGTTATAGGTTTGTCCATGATTATCTGTTATATTCTTGAATAATTGATTAATATCCTCTTGATGAACAAAATCAATATAAGTGCTTGAATTTCCAATCGACTTAAAAAAGTTTTGATTGGTGTAAAATGAGACAGTGTTTTTTTCGTTCCAATAAAAGTCAAAACCTATTTTGGCCAGGTGTGAGGTGTTTTTGTCTGTAAATACATATTTTTGGAAATCTTCCTGTCCTGTTTCAGTAGTGTTAATATAGCCATGGTTGTTTTGTTTTCCGTGATTCAATCCATAATTAGCAAACCAGTTGATTTTTCCGGATTTGTAATTCGTATCAAATGACGAATTTACTTTTGGTGTTTTGGCAAATGTAACTCCGTTGTTGATACTTCCGTTAAAACCAATTTTACTGTTTTTGTTGAGAACAATATTAATCATTCCGCTCATTCCTTCAGGATTGTATTTAGCTGAAGGATTGGTAATCAATTCTATTTGTTTAATGGATGATGACGGAATTTGTTGTAATAACTGGGCTGCATCCATATTAGTCGGTTTGCCATCAATCAGAATTTTAACATTCGAATTTCCTCTTAAACTAATTGCGTTGGTTTGAGGATCAACACTCACCGAAGGAATGTTATTCATAATTTGTGAAGCTGTAGCACCAGCCGAAATTAGATCTTTGCCAACATTGATTACTTTTCGGTCAATTTTTTGTTCTATAACTGATTTTTCACTTACAATCTCAACACTTTTTAGTTCTATGGCATCTTCTTCAATAGCAATAATGTTCAGGTTTAGGCTGCTGTTGTTTTCAGAGAGTGTAACTTGTTTAGAAAGTGTTTTATAGCCCATGAATTGAAACTCAACAGTATATTTTTTAAAATCAAGGTTTTTGATATGGAATAAACCTTTGTCAGAAGTAATTCCGCCAGTAATGAATTTTCCATTTTCCTGAATGGCAATGTTTACAAAGGGAATTGGTTCGTTCGTTTTTTTATCGACTACTTTTCCAGAGATACTTCCCGGAGCTTCCAGCAAATTTGTTGGTGCCGAATTTTGTGCAGTAATGGAAAAAATATTTCCAAGTATAACACAGATTAAAATGAGTTTCGTTTTCATAATAATATATTTTGTATGAATTATTCTAATTGATAATGCAAATATATGTCTTTTGAATAATACTATGCAATACATAGTACTATTTTTTTAAAAATATTTTTTTAGAAATGAAATTTTAATTCTTTATAAATCTGTTTGTTGGATATGCTGTTGTGGTGATTGAGAGGTGAAGAACCCAGAATAATCAGGTAGTTTTCTTCATAAATTATCTTGTTTTCCTATTTTTAATTCAGTGCTATTATGACTATCTTTGCACACTTTATAAATTCAAAGACAAAATGACATTATCACAAACGCTTACGCCATCTATAAAAAATGCCATTCAGGTTTTATTCGACATTGAAGTGGATAAAATTGAATTTCAGGCTACACGTAAGGAATTTGAAGGAGATATTACGATGGTAATTTTTCCATTGTTGAAAATCATAAAAAGTAATCCGGTAGAATTAGGAAATAAAATTGGAAACTATTTAGTTGAAAATGTGGCTGAGGTAGCCAAGTTCAATGTGGTTTCAGGTTTTTTGAATATTGTTATTTCAGATTCTTATTATTTGGATTTTTTCAACGGAATTAAAGATGATGTCAAATACGGTTTTGTGACTCCTAGTCCGGAAGACAAGGCGGTTATGGTAGAATATTCTTCGCCAAATACCAATAAACCTTTGCACTTAGGGCACGTTCGTAATAATTTATTAGGCTATTCTGTTGCTGAAATTATTAAGGCTTCGGGTAAAAAAGTGTATAAAACGCAAATCATCAACGACAGAGGAATTCATATCTGTAAGTCGATGTTGGCCTGGCAAAAATTTGGTAAAGACCAAACTCCGGAATCTACCGGATTGAAAGGGGATAAGTTAGTGGGGAATTTCTATGTGGCTTTTGACAAAGCTTATAAAGAAGAAATTAACCAATTGATGGCAGAAGGAAAAACCGAAGAAGAGGCTAAAAAACGAGCACCAATAATTTTAGAAGCTCAGGATATGCTTCGCAAATGGGAAGCTGGTGAGGAAGAAGTGGTGGCGCTTTGGAAAACGATGAACCAATGGGTTTATGATGGTTTTGCAACTACTTATACTAATATGGGCGTTGATTTTGATAGTTATTATTATGAAAGCAACACTTATCTGTTAGGAAAAGATGTGGTTCAAATGGGATTGGAAAAAGGAATCTTTGAAAAAGATCCTGATGGTTCAGTTTGGATTGATTTGACTGCTGAAGGTTTAGATCGTAAAATTGTATTGCGTTCGGATGGTACAGCCGTTTATATGACACAAGATATTGGAACGGCTATTCAACGTGTAAAAGATATGCCGGATGTAGGCGGTATGGTTTATACAGTAGGAAACGAGCAGGATTACCACTTTAAGGTATTGTTCTTAATCTTGAAAAAATTAGGTTTTGAATGGGCTGATAATTTATTCCACCTATCTTACGGAATGGTAGATTTGCCTTCCGGAAAAATGAAATCTCGTGAAGGAACTGTGGTTGATGCGGATGATTTGATGAAAGATATGAGTGATACCGCTCAACAAATTTCGGAAGAATTAGGGAAATTAGACGGTTATTCAGACGAAGAAAAAGCCAAGTTGTACAAAACTATCGGTATGGGGGCTTTAAAATATTATATTTTAAAAGTAGATCCTAAAAAACGTATTTTGTTCAACCCTGAAGAATCAGTGGATTTTGCCGGAAATACAGGTCCGTTTATTCAATATACTTATGCTCGTATTCAATCGATTATAAGAAAAGCTGATTTTGGTTTTTCTAATGAGGCAAAAGTGGTAAGCTTACACGAAAAAGAGAAAGAATTGCTAAAACAATTGCAATTATTTCCTGAGTTAATTCAAAATGCTGCTCAAAATCATAGTCCGGCTTTATTGGCTAATTATACCTATGATTTGGTAAAAGAATACAATTCGTTCTATCAGGCAGTGCCCATTTTAGGAGAAGCCGATTTGGAAACAAAAAAATTCCGTGTACAATTGTCTAAAAAGGTGGCTGATACCATCGCATCTTCATTTAGCTTGCTAGGAATAAATGTTCCTGAAAGAATGTAATCACATTAATAGTATAGATAAAAAAGACTCCAATTGGAGTCTTTTTTATTTCAGGACGGGACACTATTTAAATAAAAAAAGAGCCGGTTCAAATATGGTACCGACTCTTTTTGGAATGAATTAACAACTAAATAGTTTCATTTTTTTGGTGATTGTATGATGTTATAGTATTTATTCAAATTAATGGTGTGTCTCATTTGTTGTTTGATTTCTTCAGTCGAGATTTTACGTATCATTTTTTGAAACTCTTCGATGGTATATAATTTACCATAATCTAAGCCCCATTTTAAATATTCTGAGCTTACACGTTCATTTTCATAAAAATTGGCAACATAGTTTTGTTCCAATAAAGCTTTAATGGTATGGATATCATTATCTGAAAGTTCGGCCTTACTCATTGGAGTTAAAACTTCTTCAATCATTGCCGTGCGTGCTTTGGATGTATTCGTTGCGTCCTGAACTATGTAACGAATACTTACGGAAGATAGGTTTTGATTTTTATTCGTATATCCTGTAGTTCCTAATGAGTAAATAAAACCATATTTTTTTCGGAGTATTTCAAACATTCTTTTGTATCCAAATTCGGCAATACCATTGGCAATTAGTTTATCTTTAAAAGTAACTGGCTTGTCACTTTTTCGACTAAACATAAAATTGTCTTTTGTTGATTTTGTATTCCAAGTGAACTCCTTAGTCGTTGGTTGAGTTGCATAAAGCGGCTCTTTTTTATCCACTTTGGCAACTTCTAGTTTTGGAGAAGGTATGCTGGCAATGTAGGTAGAGATTAATTCATCTACATTTTCAGGAAGAGTACCTCCTACATAGATATAAGAATTTTTGAAATTATGTTTGAATATTTGATTGTAGTTAGCCAAACGTTTGATCGTTTCTTCATCAAGTTGCGTCTGGTCTGATTCCGGAATATCTAATGCTAAACCATTTATCTCATCAATAAAATCCTGAATTTCATCTTTGGATTTGCTTCCACGCTTTAGTTGTGTTTCGAAGCTCTTGTTAAAATTGATAGTATTTGGAACCGTAGTATTATTTACGATAAGATTGAAAATACTAAAAAGTTGTAAAAACCCTTCCTTGGTACCTTTTAGATTGAATTCATAATCGTAATTACCAATTGCTACTTCATTATATATTTTTAAGTTTCGTTGTAATGTACTGGCTTCTTTTTCAGAATAATCACCATAAGCATTATCGAAAGTTTTAATGGATGCTTTAAATAAGGCTCTGTCTTCTTTGGGAATAGAATTTAAACCTTGGTTACCGATAATTTTGATTTGATTTTCGGCATTTGGAGCGGAATTAACGACTACTCTAATCCCATTAGGATATTTTAATTCATAGAGATAATCTCCTAAAGTTGTTTTTTTCTCAATTTTTACCGCTTTTTTAGTTTCAATTTTAACGGTAGGTAAATCGGTGCTGTTTTGAACTAAAAAGACATTTCTAGGTGTTTTAAATTTATATGGCGTTACATTCGAATTGAAACTATTTATATTTTTTAATTGATTTAAAATATAGTTTTTTGTAAAATGGGATTCAAAAGCAGTTGAGGTATTATCAAATAAAATAGTTTTGTTATAATCTGTAAAAGAATTTAATAAATCATTAAAATCAGTTGGAGTAATCTCGTTAAGGACTTTCTCAGTAATAGCAATTCTATCTTTTATAGTTAACAGTACATCACCAGTTAAAAATGATCTTTTAATATCCGAATATGTTGTTGTTTCTTGCTTTGAAGTTTTGTAACGGTCTAAGAAGTTGTTAGCAAAATATTTTATTTCTTCGTCCAAAAAACCAAATTTTCTTGCCTGTGCTAAAGTGAAACAAAAGTCATTTAACATGGCTTTGTAAGAGGCATTATCTTTTCCGTCTAATCTAAAATTAAACCAAAGATTTCCGGGTAAAGGCTTCGCATTTGTAACATCAACCTTGTTGAAATTGGAATTAGGCAGTTGGTCTAATCTATTCTCTAGCATTTTACAAAACAAATTGTAGATGAAATCTTTTTTGTAAGATTCATAAGAAGTTACAAGGAAGTCTTGAGTTTTGAAACCTAATACTAAAAAAGAAGTTTTGTTTTTATCACTCGTTTTATAAGTACTGTCAACAATAGTTTCAGTGCTTAGATCTAAATATTTGTTTGTGATTTTATTGGTAGTAGAAGGGACGTTAGCAAATAATTTTTCGATGTATTGAGCAACTTCCTTTTCGTTTACTTTACCATTAATAACCAATGTTAATTGGTCTGGAGTGTAGTATTTGTTATAGAAGTTTTTAACATCTTGAGCCGTAACACTATTAATTTGTTCTTTGGTTCCTAAACCATTATGGCCTTCTAAATAAGTACCCATTAAAAAAGGAGTACCACCCACAGGTCTTAATTTGATTTCTTCAATTACCACTTTTTTCTCCACTTCTAAGTCGTTAGCACCCATTTCAAGATTGAAGCACCAATCTTTCATAAGGTCTAAAGTTTTGTTTAAAATGGATTTGTTGTTTTCAGGAATAAAGATTCTGTATTCGGTATGAGTATCGTTTACGGATCCATTAAAATCCCTACCTATGCGAAGCCCCATACTTTCGAGAGTTTCGGCAGTTTGATTTCCAGGGAAATTTTTACTGCCCTTGAATACCATATGTTCTAAAAAATGGGCAACACCTCTTTCCTGAGGTTTCTCAACTAGTGCTCCCGTATTGTTCAATACATAGATGCCTATTTTACCCGGTTCTCCATTTGGAAT